>NZ_CP074436.1:4220000-4423854 GCF_016858305.2 Polaribacter sp. Q13 | reverse complement strand
TATAATTCTAGCTATTTTTTTTGTTAGTATTAGGGTTTAAAAAATGGCTTTTAACGCCTTTTTTAAGGTAGTACAAAAATGTGAATAAAATTCAGTATAAAAAAATCAATTTGCTATTGATTATTAACTATTTTTTACGTAGAATAGTAAAAAATATAAAATTTACATCTTTTGAAAAACTCATCTACGAAAACACGCATTCGATATTCTGAAACCGACCAAATGGGCGTTGTATATCATGGAAATTATGCTCAATTTTTTGAACTAGGACGCACCGAATGGCTACGTACCTTGGGGGTTACATACAAAGATATGGAATTAAGCGGGATAATGCTTCCTGTAATTTCTATAAATTTTAAATTTATTAAATCTGCCTTGTACGACGACGTTTTAACCATTAAAACTATTCTAAGGAAAAAGCCTATGGTTAAAATTGAGTTTGAATATGAAATTGTAAACCAAAATAATGAAATGATTTGTACAGGAAGTTCTGTTTTGGCTTTTTTAAACAGTAAAACAATGAAACCAACACGTTGTCCTGATTATTTACTAAAAAGTTTGGGCTATTAGTAATAATTTGAGTTAGAAACTTAAAGAAATCCTGTTATAGTTATAGTTGAATTTTCAAATTAAAAAGAAATTTAATTATTTTGATCTTCTTTATATCCATTTATTTGCTGATAAGTTAAATTATTATGCAAATAAGTGGCCACTTCAGGAAGTCGATTAATAAGTTCTTCAATTACTTTCGGATCGTTTAAACCACTAAGAACTCCAGGAATCATACTTAAAGAAGGGTCATCAAAATCGGCACAACCCATTGCCCAATTTAAAAACATCCGTTTACTCACAAAACGATCATCAATAATTTTAAATTCAGAATGCCTAGAATCTTTTTGCAAACGACTTAAAAGGTTGTTAAGGTCTTTTGGCTCTCCTTCAAGAATCTGAAGAAAATAACCATCCTTATGAATCAGCACTCCACTAATATTATCTATCGTATTATACGCTCTTGAATCGTGAAGTAAATCTAATAAATCTCGCTTATTAAACTTAATAGTGGCTTTACTTGAATAAACTATACGACGTAATTTCATGAAAATTGTAATTAAGTTTTATTGGAGTTATTATTTACTCTAAATTTTTATAAAGTTACATTATATTTTATTTACAATCAAACTAAATGTTATTAGAAAATCTTAATTTCAATCTTAAATAAATCATCAAAAATCATTTTAACAGACTGCTTTCAAAAGGAAATACAGCTTAATTTTTCCAAAAAATAAGCAATAAAACCAAACCTTTTTTTTATGAAATAAAAGGTTCTGAATTTTAAAAAAATAATAGATAACATATTTCATTAAAAATGGCAGTAAAAGTATACAAATATCAACCCCTGATAATTGTTGCCTTTACTGCCATTATTTACACAAAATAGTTATAGCTATTATTTCCAACGATATTCTGAACGACCGTTTAACTCGTGTTCAATTTCTAACAAACGATTGTATTTTGCAATACGTTCTCCACGACAAGCCGAACCAGATTTTAAATGACCTCCATCCATAGCAACTGCAAAATCTGCTAAAAAAGTATCTTCTGTTTCACCAGATCTATGAGATAAAAAATAACGCCAACCAGCTTCTTTACACATTCTAACTGCTTCTATCGTTTCTGTAACACTACCAATTTGGTTTAATTTTATCAATACAGAATTAGCTGTTTTTTTTGCAATTCCTTTTGTTATGTATTTTGTATTTGTAACAAAGATATCATCTCCAACTACTTCTATTTTATCTCCATATTTTTTTGTAAACTCAGCAAAACCATCCCAATCTCCTTCACATAATGGATCTTCCCATAAAATAATAGGATATTTATCTAACCATTCTCCAGACAAATTAATTAGCTCTTCACTAGACATTTCTCCTCTTCCAGACCAAAATAAATTATATTTATTATCAATATTTGGTGAAATAGAGTTTGCAGCACTATCTATAGCAATAGACAAATCTTTGCCTGGTTTATAACCCGCTTTATGTATCGCTTCAATAATTAATTCAATTGCAGCTTCATTACTATCACAATTTGGTGCAAAACCACCTTCATCTCCTACACTTGTAGCTAATCCTTTGTTTTTAAGTAACCCTTTTAATACATGAAACGTTTCTGCAACATAACGTAAACCTTCTTTAAAACTGGGTGCTCCGTGAGGCACTAACATAAACTCCTGAAAATCTACACTATTATCTGCATGTTCTCCTCCATTTAAAATATTCATACAAGGTACGGGAATCCTTACCGCATTTGGCCCACCTAAATAAGCATACAACGGTAAGTTTGCAGATATTGCTGCTGCTTTAGCTACCGCCATTGAAACTCCAAGAATAGCATTTGCACCTAATCTAGATTTATTATCAGTTCCATCTAATTCAATCATCGTATAATCAATATCTTTTTGATTAGATGCTGATTTTCCTATTAATGCTTTAGCAATTTCATTGTTTACGTTATCAACAGCTTTTTGAACTCCTTTTCCTTGATATCTTTCCTTATCTCCATCCCTTAGTTCTATAGCTTCATTTTCTCCTGTAGATGCTCCTGAAGGTACAGAGGAAAAAGCTTTGCTTCCATCTTCTAATTCTACATAAGTTCTAACGGTTGGGTTTCCTCTTGAATCTAAAATTTCTAAAGCGGAAATTGATTTGATAGTAGTTTTCATAATATATATATTAAAATATTTAATTTATTATTATGGCCTATTAAAAGTAGTTTATATCGCTTTTGTTTGAGTTTAAAAGCTTTTTAAAAGAATAGGTCGATACACAAAGTTATCACTTTCTAATGTTAAATCAAACACAAAATTATGCTAACATTTTTATATCAACTTTATACAAATTATCAAAAATAGTATAGATTGATTCTGACTCTTTTTTTCTTATAGAAATGGTGTATTCACAATTCATTTCTAATTTCTGATTGGTAATTTCAATATTTTTCTCTTTGATGATTCTTTGTACGGCATTCATCATATCGTACTCAAAAGTTAACTTATAATAAATATTGATGGTTTTCTCTAAAATATCAGCAGTTTCTAGAGTAATTTGTGCAGATGTTTTATAGGCAGAAATTAAGCCTCCAACACCTAGCTTTGTTCCTCCAAAATATCGAACAGAAACAATTAAAATATTGGTTACTTCAAAAGACTGAATTTGTCCATAGATAGGTAAACCTGCAGAATTGTTTGGTTCTCCATCATCATTTGCTCTAAACCTAATTTTTTCTATTCCTAATTGATAAGCATAACAGAAATGACGTGCAGAATGATGTTTCTTTTTCAACACTTCTAAATGTTCTTTTACATCCTCTTCTGATAAAACAGGAAAAGCATAGCCAAAAAATTTAGATCCTTTTTCTTTAAAAAGGGTTTCTTCGGATGATTTTTCTATTGTTTTATAAACGTCTTCTAACATATTAAGCAATGGTAACTAAGACAATTCCCAAAATTGCCAAAGCAACTCCTATTTTATTCTTTAAACTAAATTTTTCTTTAAATAAAAGTAATCCAACTAAAGTGGATACTACAACTACAGATACATTATTTATGGTAAATAAGGTAGAACTTTCAAATCCTGATGTTTGCATCGCTTTAATTAAAAATACAATTGTAAAATAATTCGGAATCCCCAAAACAATACCTGCAATTATATTTTTAATACCAAATGCTTCTCTCTTTTGAATGGTTTTAACTAATAAAATTAGCAATCCAAAAAAAGCTGCAAAACCAAATAAACTACCAGAAAAAAGAGCAGTTTCATTATTCTGAACAAAATTAACTTCCACAAACTTTAGAGTTGTATCAATTGCTCCAGAGCCAAAAAAGAGCAATATAGGAAACAATAACCCTGCTTTATTAAAAGTACTTCGCTCCTCTTTTACGGAAGCTAAATACACAGAAACTAGCGCAATTAAAATTCCTATAATTTTTAAATATGTTACAGATTCATCATATAGTAAAACACCAAAAACTACCGGAATAACTACAGACATTTTACCTGCAACAGAAGCCACTGAAACGCCATTTTGCTGCGCTGTATTTGCCATTACAAAAAAGATAGCAACAAATAATGCTCCTAAAACAATAGCTCCAAAAAACCATGGTTTCTCAGGAATCTCATTAATAGAAAATGTAATTTCAGACAAACCGAAACCAAAAGCGAAAGCAACCAAATAATTAACAACAATTGCTTTTAAAGTGTCAATTTTATAAATATCAAAATATTTAAATATGACAAATAGTGAGGTTGAAAAAAGAATGCTAAAAATTAAATAAATCAAAATAAATTTTCCTTTTTAGTAAACAATTCTGTTACCTCTTCTTCTCCAGGAATTAAATTCCAAGTATGAATTCCTATGGTATTTGCGGAGTCTGTATTTTGTTTTGTATCATCTATAAAAAGAGTTTCTTCTGCAATTAAATTATTTTCATTCAACACAAATTCATAGATATCCACGTTTGGTTTTCTTAAATGAATTTCATGTGTTAAATAAAATTGTTCGAAACAATTTTTAAAGGAATTATAGAACTCCATACCAAATTCATTTTTAACCCAAGAAATATGTAAATCATTGGTATTACTCAATAAAAACAAACGATATTTTTTACTTTTTGCTAATTCCTGAATAAAATTTAATCGTTTTTTTGGAAAATCTAATAGAATAGAATTCCAAGCTTCTACAAATTTTTCTTTTGGAACATTCAATTTTGTTTCAAAAAAAGCAACAAATTCTTCCGTAAAAATCATTCCCATTTCATACTCATTCAAAATAGGTAGATTAGCTTCAGATTCTTGTGAAATACCCAAATCTTGTAACTCTTTTGCAAAACGTTTTTTATCTAAATTGATAAAAATATCGCCAAAATCGAAAATGATGTTTTTAATCATTTGTATATATTTTTAAAACATCTGTTTTGATGTTTAGTTCTTCTTTAACTACTTTATTAAAAATAGGTGCCTTCACTCCTACTTCAAATTTAGTTTCACCAACAAAAACACGCGCTTCATCCCAAAGATTTTCATCAATAAAGGTTTGTAAAGTTTGTGTTCCTCCTTCAATAATTACAGACTGAATTTGGTGTTTTTGTAAAACTTCGCAGATTTGTTGGGCTAGATTATTTTCAAAATTAATTGCTTCAAAAATAATTTTATTTACATTTTCAAGGGGTTGAAACCCCTTGCTATTCAGTTCAAATTTTTTATGATCACAAATAACAATCGTCTTTACACTTCCGTCTAAAACATTGCTGTCTTGCGGAATTCTCAAAGAACGATCTAAAACAATTCTCACAGGATTTTGCCCAGACCAACTCCTCACATTTAACTTCGGATTATCCGCAATAACCGTGTTAGTCCCTACTAAAATTGCGTGTTCTTGCGCTCTCCATTTATGAACTAATTGTTGAGAATATGTGTTAGAAATCCAAACTGGTTTCTGCTCATCTTTTGTTAAAGGAGCAACAAAACCATCTTTAGTTTGTGCCCATTTTAAAATAATATAAGGTCTTTTTTTATTCTGAACTGTAAAAAAACGTTTGTGATGTGCTTTACATTCTTCTTCTAAAACACCAACAGTAACATTAATCCCTGCATTTATAAGACGTTCAATTCCTTTACCAGCCACCAAACTATTAGAATCTACACAACCAATAACTACATTTTTAAATTGATGTTTTACAATTAAATCTGCACAAGGCGGTGTTTTACCAAAATGAGAACAAGGCTCTAAGGTTACATAAATTGTAGCCTTTTTTAAAAGTGATTTATCTTTTACCGCATTAATTGCATTTACTTCGGCATGACTTCCTCCGTAAGGAGATGTAAAACCTTCTCCAATAATTTTATTTTGATATACCACAACTGCACCAACAGAAGGGTTTGGACGTGCAGAACCAATTCCATTTTTGGCAATTTGCAAACAACGTGATATGTAATTTTTATGATCGATAACTATAAATTAAAATTTAATTTCCTGAATTTCATCCACAGGATACACACTAGAATATCCAAAAACTTTGTATTTTATATCTCCCTTAAATTGCACCTTTATAGACTTATTTAAGAACGAATTTAATAAGCCGCCTAATATTCCGTTTTTGTTATTATCAAATATTTTTTTAGCAGGAATAATCACCGTTAAAGGAATAGAGAATTCTTTTCTTGCAGGCACCTCAAATTCTTCTGATGAAACTTGCGCTACTTCTGCTCCGTTTACAATTACCTTTATTTCATCCGTAGAAATTTTACCACCAACATCATTAGGGTTTTCAAAAAAAGCAGCAGCTTTTAAACGAATAGTGTCTCCTCTAAAAGAAGATACTTTTACGTTATCTACCTTTATAAAAATGGGTTGTTCTTTTACAGAACAGCTTATAATTAGTGTAAATAAAAGTATAAAATATAAAAGTTTTTTCATCTTAATTCTTTAAAAATTTAGGTAAATTGCTCTTGCAAAAATACAGTAATAAATGACAAGTACAGATTTTATCATTAGAGAAATTCAGCCTAAAGACAATGCACAAATGGCAGTTGTAATTAGAGAGGTTCTTATGGAAATGGGAGCTCCTAAAATAGGAACTGCTTACGAGGACAAAGCTACTGATAAAATGTTTGAAAATTTTGAAAAACCCACCTCTTTTTATTATGTGATAGAGCTTAATAAAAAGATTGTTGGCGGAGCAGGAATTGCCCAATTAGATAATTATGAAGGCAACACTAGCGAGCTTCAAAAAATGTATTTCTTACCAATAACAAGAGGAAAAGGTTTAGGCTCTAAATTGATAACTACTTGCTTAGAAAAAGCAAAAACATTAGGTTTTGAAAACTGTTATTTAGAAACCATGCCTTATATGAGTGCTGCGCAAGCATTGTATAAAAAAAATGGATTTGTAAACCTAGATAAACCATTAGGTAATACAGGTCATTATTCTTGCCCTGTTTGGATGCTAAAAAAATTATAACCTTTGATGTACTCTGTTCTTTTATCAATTCACCTTTTACTATTTAGTTGGGCTTTCTACAACATCTTATATTTTGGTACAAAGCCATCGAAATCATTAAGCTGGATGTTAATTACATTTCTATTTCCTTTTTTAGGTGTTTTTGCTTTTATTCTATTCGGAATTAACAGAAGAAAAATAAAATACTTTGAACTTAAAGAAACGAAGAAAAGAAAAAAACATCTTCAAGAGCATCTTCAAAATAAAAATAACAAAAACGTACACACACTTAAAGAAAAAAAAGCTTCTAAAATATCTAACTTAGTTTTTAATAATGTAAACTTCCCCTTACAATTAAACAATGATGTTGTTGTCTTAAAAAACGGAAAAGAAACATTTGAAGCGCTTTATAAAGCTATTAAAAACGCTAAATATTTTATTCATTTACAATATTACATCATTGAAAATGGAAAAATTTTCAATGATATTATTACCTTATTAGAGCAAAAAAGAAAAGAAAATGTAGAAGTACGTATTTTATACGATTCTTTCGGAAGCTTTAACTTAAAAAAGAAAACCAAACAAAAACTTAAGAATATAGGCGTAGAAATATACCCAGAAACTCCTTTTAAATTTGGAAGTTTTCTCTTCTCTTTAAATTATAGAAACCATAGAAAAATTGCAGTTATAGATAATGAAATTGGTTTTACAGGTGGCGTAAATATTTCTGATGAATACATAACAAAAGACACTAATTTAGGCATTTGGCAAGACACTCATGTACAAATATCAGGTACTGCTGTAACCAATTTACACCACACATTTTTAAAAGATTATTACTACGCAACAAACATTGATTTAAATCTAATAGAAAAATACAACAAGACTTATAACGCAAATGGAAACACTAAATTACAAATTGTTTCTAGCGGACCAGATTATGAACAACCCGTTGTAATGCAACAATATTTAAGTCTCATTAATTCAGCAGAAAAAAGTATTTGTGTTTTAAACCCTTATTTTATTCCTACTTACGCTATTTTAGAAGCTTTTAAAATTGCGGCTTTAAGCGGCGTAAAAGTAACCTTGTTATTACCTAAAGTAACCGATTCTAAAATTGCAACATACGGTATGTATTCTTTTTTTGAAAGCTTATTAAAAGCCGGAGTAACTATTTATTTAAGAGACGATTTCTCGCACAGTAAAGTTATATTTATTGATGATGAAATTACTTCTATTGGTTCTACAAACTTTGATTGTAGAAGCTTTGAACACAATTATGAATTAAATGCACTAATTTTTGACAAAGAAATAACTTCAGAAATTTCTAATGAATTTAACGAAAGAATAAAATTAGCCACAAAAGTAAATCTAGAAGACTTCTTAAACAGATCTATCAAACAAAAAACATTTGAACGTTTGGCAAGATTTTTAAGCCCTTTATTATAATAATATTTATGACACTTCAGAATTTTCGTATTTTTTTTAATAGTGAATTATCAACTATGTATCCAAAAACAGAAATTGATTCTTTCTTTTTTTTGTTGATAGAAGCAAAACTAAACCTACAAAGAATTGATACCGTATTAAAACCTGATTTTTTAATTGATACAGAAATTTTATCAGTATTAAAAAGCATTACAAAAAGACTTCAAAAAGAAGAACCTATTCAGTATATTTTAGGTGAAACGGAGTTTTATGGATTGCCTTTTTTGGTGGATAAAAACACCTTAATACCAAGACCAGAAACCGAAGAATTAGTGGAGTGGATTATCAATGAGATTCAAGAATTAAAAATTAAGAATCAAGACAAAAAACTAAAAATTCTGGATATTGGTACTGGTTCTGGTTGTATACCTATTTCTTTAGCTAAGAACCTAAATAACGTTTCTATTTCTGCTATTGATATTTCTAAAAAAGCTTTAAAAGTAGCAACTCAAAATGCAATTTTAAATAAAGTTAACATTACTTTCTTAGAAATAGATATTTTAAAAGCAAAAGAATTACCGCAACAATATGATGTTATAATTTCTAATCCGCCTTATGTTAGAGAATTAGAAAAGGTAGAAATCAATAATAATGTATTACAAAACGAACCACATTTAGCACTATTTGTCGCTGATGAAAACCCGTTAATTTTCTATAAAAAAATTGCAGACCTAGCTAAACAACATCTTACTAAAAACGGATTGTTATTTTTTGAAATCAATCAATATCTTGGAAAAGGAACCGTTGAAATGCTTCATGAAAAAGGTTTCCAAAACATAGCATTAAAGAAAGACCTATTTGGTAATGATAGAATGATAAAAGCAAATATCTAAAACAAGTTTTCTATTATTTAAAAATCTATCCTTTTTTTAAACCTACTTTATGTCCTCCAAAAGCATAATAAAGAATAATGAGGTAACATGGCAATAAAATCCAATATCCAAAAGAAGAAGCTTCTGCCAAAGCATTTACTTCACTTGCTCCCGACACGATTAAATCTTCTTTTTTAATATCTACAATAAAACCATATAAAGGAGGAATAATTGCTCCACCAGAAATGGCCATAATTAATAACGCAGAGCCTCTTTCTGTAAATTTACCTAAACCCGTTAATGCTAATGGCCAAATTGCAGGCCAAACTAACGCATTTGCAATTCCTAAAGCTGCTACAAAAAGTACAGAAGTAAATCCGGTAGAAAACACAATACAAAATGATAATATAATTCCTAAAAAAGCACTAGCTTTTAAAGCTAAAGATTGACTTATATATTTCGGAATTAAAAAGACGCCTAATGCATATGTAGCAACCATTGCCATTAAGGTATATGTTGTAAAAAACTTAGCCTCTTCTACAGGTATATTTAAAGAAATACCGTAAGAAATAATAGTATCTCCGGCAATTACCTCTACTCCTACATATACAAACAATGCTAAAACACCTAACCATAAATGTGGAAATTGAAAGATACTTGTTTTTGCTTTTTCTCCAGTTTCTGAAGCTTCTATAGGAGCTGCTTCTACATGAGGCAAAGGTGCTTTTCTTATTAAAACTCCTAATAAAAATAGCACAAGGGCCATTATAATATAAGGAGTAACAACACTATCTGCCATGGTGTTTAATAAATTTGACTTCTCAACTTCATCAACAACCATTAATTTTTCTTTAATCCCTTTTATTCCTGATAATAAAATTGCTCCAAAGATTACAGATCCTAAAGATCCTGCAATTTTGTTAGCAATTCCCATAATTGCAATTCGTTTTGCAGCACTTTCAATTGGACCTAAAATAGTAATGTAAGGATTAGATGCCGTTTGTAATAAAGTCATGCCAATACCTTGTATAAAAATGGCTGTTAAAAACATCCAATACGTTCTTGCTTCAGCCGCAGGTATAAACAATAAAGCACCAATTGCCATTACAATTAAGCCTAAAGACATTCCTTTTTTATATCCTATTTTATTGATAATGTAAGAGGCTGGTAAAGCCATTACCACAAAAGAAATATAAGAGGCTGATGCCACAAAATATGATTGTGCGTCTGTAAGTTCGTTTATGGTTTTCATAAACGGAATTAATGCTCCATTAATCCAAGTTACAAACCCAAAAATAAAGAACAAACCCGCAATAATTATGATAGGTACAAGTGTATTATTTTTTAGTTTGGTTTGTGATTGCACTGTATTAGACATAGAAGATATATTTTTATAGTTTATAAAAAAATGAAATATACGTAAATTCAGATATTTCATTCGTATTATAAGCTATAAATATCCTCAAAAAAACTAGCTGAATTTTTTATTTTTAAAAACGATTATCTCCATCCAATAAATCTCCTAGTCCTCCTAAAACACTTCCTTCTCCTCTAGTACCACTTCCAGATCTTGGCGCCATAGAAAGTACTCTACCTGCTAATCTACTAAATGGTAAAGATTGTATATACACGGTTCCTGGTCCGCGTAAAGAAGCAAAGAACATTCCTTCTCCTCCAAAAACAGTATTTTTTATACCACCAACAAACTCAATATCATACGCTATATCTTGTGTAAAACCAACAATACAACCGGTATCTACTTTTAAAATTTCACCGGGTTGTAATACTTTTTTTGCCATGGTTCCCCCAGCGTGAATAAAGCCTAAACCATCACCTTCCATTTTTTGCATGATAAAACCTTCGCCACCAAACAAACCTCTCCCTAGTTTTTTAGAAAATTCTATTCCTATAGAAACGCCCTTTGCAGCGCATAAAAAAGCATCTTTCTGACAAATAAATTTCCCGCCAAACTCCGTTAAATCTATAGGTATAATTTTTCCAGGATATGGAGACGCAAATGAAATTTGTTTTTTCCAAAGCCATCATTGGTAAAAACCGTCATAAATAAACTTTCGCCGGTTAAAATTCTTTTTCCTGCCGAAAATATCTTTCCTAACAAGCCTGTATCTTGATTAGAACCATCTCCTAAAATAGTATTCATTTTAATATTGTCATCCATCATCATAAAAGTTCCTGCTTCTGCAACAACACCTTCTTGTGGATCTAACTCTATTTCTACAAATTGCATTTCTTCTCCAAAGATTTTATAATCTATTTCGTGTGCATTTCTATTTGATGAATTTTGTGAAATTTTATCTTGAAACATAATCTCTTTTTTTAAGGGTTGTACATATTAGAAGGTTTAAGTCTCTTTTTGTTACAGCAATAATTACGTTAATTTAAAATTTGACGAATTTTAGGTTAACTCCTAAACGATTTTAATTTCTTATTTATATTAATTTATTTTCTGTATTATTATAAAGTTAATTTGAACACTCTACATATAACATAAAATTAACTCGTAGATCTTATTCTGATTTCACTAAAATATTACTTTTGATGTATAGTAAATGAAACTATATTTTATCTATTAATTAAAAAAATAAATAATTATGAAATATTTATCTCCAGAAATAGAAGCTTTTTACAAGAAATTTGAAACTTCAAAATCATTAGCACGTACAAATGTATCTTGCGGAATTTTTCAAGATTGTGATTATAATGAAGAAAGACCTGAATTATACAAAAAGAAAGATTATATTGAATAAACATCAAAACGATGGATTAAATTCGTTTCTTTTCCCTGACTAATTCAATATAAAATAGAATCGTAACTTAGGCTATGATTCAATTTTATATTTCTTATGAAGAAAAAATAATTCAATTTTAGTATCAATCATTTTAAAATTGATTTGGTGTCATCTATTTCTTTACGCGTAAACTCCAATGGAATTGAAACCTAGAAACCACCACTCCATCTTTATTTTTTCCTTCGGATGTTAAAACAATAACTTGCCCTTCTCCCGTTTTAATGGATTCTTGAATTGCTTCTCTAATTTCAGTCCCTCCTTTACAAGAAAAAAGAATTCTTCCTGTAGCTTTTTTAAAAAACTCCGCTTCCTGTTTTGTAACTAGCATCGAAACTTTTACTTTAGAATCGTGTATTGCCTTCATCACCAAAACACCGGTTGGCATTTCTGCCGCCATACCTTGTGCTGCCCAAAACATACTTCTAAACGGATTTTGATTCATCCATCTATGTTTTATAGAAACCACCACTTCTGCATCTGTAATACTACGTACTCTTACTCCTCCTAAATATGCTAAAGGGAGTTTTACAAGGTTAAAAAGGTTCACTTTTTTGGGCGTAAATTTCATTATAAAAGTTTAAATAATTTTAACAAGATATCTTATCGATCACAAGATAGTTAAAAAAAACGGAACCTAAACTCAATAAAAACAAAGGGTACAAGACTTTTTGATTGCATTTTTATCAAAAACATTAATGTTAAATAAATGTTAATTATAGTACTATGCATTACATGATACCTTCTTAAAGATATATATTTGCATAAGAAAGTATTATATAGTTTAGAAAACATGAAACAAAATAATGAAAACACCAATGCCTTTTTAATACATATTTCTGCATTCGCAGGATTTATATTTCCATTTGGTAATATAATTACACCATTAATTGCATGGCAAACATTAAAAGATAGAAGTAAATTTTTAGATGAACAAGGCAAAGAAGCTATCAATTTTAACATCAGTTATTCTTTGTATATTTTTATTTTGACTTTATCTTTTATTCCTGTTTTTATTGGTTCTATTTTTAGAAACTTCGATAATTTTGACAACTTTAATCATATAGATTTCAATTTTGATGCTTCTAATTTATTCGGAGTTTTTGGTATTGCATCTCTTGCAGGAATTGTAGGTATCATTAAAATTGCATTGATAATTATAGCCGCATTAAAAGCTAAAGAAGGAGAAAATTATAAATATCCTTTCACTATAAAATTTATTAAATAATCATTTAAAACCACAATAAATGAAGATAGAAAACACAAAAGCACAAATGCGAAAAGGTGTTTTAGAGTATTGCATTTTATCCATCCTAAAAAATGGTGATGCCTATACTTCTGAAATTCTTAAAACGCTAAAAAGTGCTGAAATGATTGTGGTTGAAGGCACCATATATCCCTTATTAACCCGTTTAAAAAATGCAGGATTATTAACCTATAGATGGGAAGAATCAACCTCTGGACCACCAAGAAAGTATTATGTTTTAACAGAAAACGGCGGCATGTTTATAAAAGAATTAGACAAAACATGGAGCAATTTAGTAAGCGCAGTAAACCAAGTAATCAGCAAAAAACCAACTACAAATGAATAAGACAATCAACATAAATTTAGGCGGATTTTTCTTCCACATAGATGAAGTTGCCTATCAGAAATTAAAACGATATCTAGAGTCTATTTCTAGATCGTTAAGCGATGATCCGCAAGGAAAAAACGAAATCATTGCAGATATAGAAGCGCGTATTAGCGAATTGTTATCAGAAAAAATAACAGACGAAAGACAGGTTATTAATGAAGGTGATATAGAAGATATCATTAAAATTATGGGACAACCAGAAGATTATGCAGGCGCTGAAGAAGAATATAGTGATGCTAGTTATTCTTACAATAGAAATAACACTACCGGAAAAAAATTATTTAGAGATGGTGAGGATAAATTTTTAGGTGGAGTTGCTTCTGGTATTGCCCATTATTTTGATGTTGATACGATTTGGATTCGTCTTGGTTTATTAGCACTTTTCTTTGGTGCTGGTTTTGGAGTAATCTTATACATTATCCTTTGGATTTTATTACCAGAAGCTAAAACCACTGCAGAGAAACTTCAAATGGAAGGAGAACCTGTAAACATCGATAACATCGAAAAAAAGATTCGTGAAGAGTTTACAAATGTTTCAGAAAATGTAGCCGATTTTGCAAATAAAGCTTCAGAGAAATTTAAAGATGGTGCCAATGAGTTTTCAGAAAAAATGAATCAGACTTTTTCGGGAAAGACCAAAAAAAATAACGGATTACAAGATTTCATCAACACCATAGGCAAGATTATTCTTGTACTTTTTAAAGTGATTGGTAAGTTTATTGGAATTCTACTAGTATTTATTGCTGGTGCGGTTATTTTATCACTAATTATTGGTGGGTTTTCAGTTGGGAGTTTAGAAATTTTAAATGTGAACGGAGAGTTTTTACAATATCCACCATTTTTCTATGATGCAATTTTACCTAAGTGGGTATTAACACTTGCAGCATTTTTACTAATTGGTATTCCTTTTTTAATCTTATTTGTTTTAGGATTAAGAATTTTATCTAGTAGTGTAAAACAAATTAGTAAACCAACCTCATTATCACTTTTAGGTATTTGGGTAATCGCTTTACTTACCATGGTTTTTACAGGAATAGAATACGGAACCTCGCATGTAAATGACGGTCAGTTTGTAAAGAAAACAGCTTTAAATATTATGGAAAGTGATACCATCACCTTAAAAATGATCAATGATGATGAAATTTATTACAGACATAATTTAAGAAGAACTTCTCGTAAACAGGAAGTTGAAATAGATGGAATAAACAAAATATACTCTAATAATATTGGTGTGGATGTTAAAAAAAGCAATTCTAATGAAGGGTACATTATTCTTCAAAAAGAATCTTCTGGAAAAACTAGAAATAGCGCAAATAAGAATGCTGAAAAAATTGAATATAAATTCGAAATCATCAATAATACCATAGTTTTAGATGCTTATTACCTATCTGACTTTAAAAATATTTGGAAAGATGAAGAAATTAAGATCACAGTTTATATTCCAAAAGGAAACACTGTTTATTTTGATCATTCTACAAAAAACTTTTTAGATGATGTAAAAAATGAAACAGATATCTATGACAAGGACATGGTGAATCATCACTTTAAAATGACCAATGAAACCTTACAATGTACAGATTGTATAAATGAAGAAGATCTTGAAGAAGTAATTTAATACAATTCAGACTTAAAAACCAACAATTGAGTAACCAACTTTTGATTGTAAAGGTCTATTCATAGACTTTTACAATCTAATTAAAACCAAACTCATGAAAAATTCAGTTTCAAAAATTATCGCAATTCTATTTATAACAACTCTTTTTACATCTTGTAATGTAGACATGATGAATAGAGTTAGCGGAAATAAAAATGTAATTACCAAAACAAGAAAAATTGCAGATCAATTTACTGGAATAAAAGTAAGTACAGGTCTAGATGTCTACATAACCCAAGGTTCTAAGAATAAAGTGACTATAGAAGCTGATGAAAACTTACACGATATTATTATTACGGAAGTTAAAGATGGCATATTAAAAGTATATGCTGAAAAAGGAATCTGGAGAGCAGCAGCCAAAAAGGTACATGTTACCCTTAAAGATTTAACGCTTTTAAGAGCTACAAGTGGAAGTGATGTGTATGGGAAAGGAATTATAAATACGGATGAAATTTCTATTTCGGCTACAAGTGGTGCAGATATAAACATAAAAGTAGACGCCACAAGTGTAGCAACCAATTCTACAAGCGGTTCTGACATTCATATTTCTGGAAATACAATCAATCATACTTCTAACGCAACAAGCGGAAGTTCTATTGATGCATATGAATTAGAAAGTGAAAACACTATAGCAAAAGTAACTAGTGGAGCTGATATTAATATTTATGCATCAAAAAAATTAGAAGCAAAAGCAACAAGTGGTGGCGATATTGATTTTAAAGGAAACCCAAAATCAATCGATAAAAAAACTACTTCTGGCGGAAGTATTTCTAAGAAATAAGCAACTTTAATAAATTAAGCAACCAAACTATGGACTCTTTTTTAGAACCTTTTAGAAAATCAATTTTAATAAAAGTATTACTATTTTTAGCCATGTTGTTTTACAACTTTGTTTTAAATGCACAAGTTGATACAAATTCAAACTTGTTTAAAACATTAAAATCTAAAGACAGTATTCTATTTGAAAGAGCATTTAACAATTGTGAAATTGAAAAACTAAGCCCAATTATAGCTGATAATTTTGAGTTTTATCATGATGTTTCTGGTATCCAAAATAAAGAACAATTTATGGAAGTTATTAAAAAGAATCTTTGTACCAATCCAGGAAACAACACCAGACAACTGGTTGCTAATTCTTTAGAAGTACATCCATTAAATAATAATGGCGTTATTTATGGTGCTATTCAAAAAGGGAAACACACGTTTCAACAAAAACAAAAAGGTGTTTTAAAAACTGTTGGAATTGCAGATTTTACACACCTTTGGATTTTAAAAAATAAGATTTGGAAATTAAAAAGGGTATTGAGTTATAATCATAAACCTTATACCAAATGAATTTTAAAATGATTGATAGTAAATTTGAATTATTTTTTCTTAATATGAAACAGAAAATCTAATCATAGCCTTAGTTACGATTCTATTTTATGTTGAAATATTAAGGTAAAAGAAACGAATTTAATCAGTCATTTTGATGTTTATTTGGTATTACTCCGAATAAAAATATATTAGAAAGCTAACTTCTAATATTTATACTAATACTTGGTTTTATTAGTTTACTTTGTAAGTCGTCGTTTTGTAAAAAACGACGCTTACTTTTTTATATACTATAATTTATTTTACTGGCTTTTCAAAAAATGAATCTGATATATTATTTTTACTGATTGCTGCATCTGTAAATACGACAGCAGGTCTTGCTGGTTCTGTAGGCACTCCGTTTTCATCGACTTTAAACCAAGTCAATTCAGAAGGTAAAATCAATCCGTTTACGCCGGTCCATTTACCATATTTTATGATATTAAATTTATCACTTCGTTTTTTAGACATAAATGTAGCTGTGTAAGCCAACCATTCCATTTGATACGTTTCTGCATTAAAATACAACTTGTAATTATCATCAGGAGAACTCCCAACATTAGAATTAAAAGACATTTTATAACCAGGATAATCTACACCATCAAAAGTTAAAGGTGCAATTTTCTCATATGTAATTCCTTTATCCGCTAACACAAAAGGCATTGCATAAAAATAGAAGAATAAATTGTGATAAAATGCAGGATTCCCTTTAAAAGTTCCTTCTTCTGCTTCGTCTAACCAAACATTTTTTCCGTCGAAACCAACAGCATAATTAGGTGCTTTAATTACATTTATTCGAGATTGTAAATCAATCGTATACACTTCTTCTCCTTTTTTAAAGGATAAAATTTCTGCATTTCTCCAAGTATCAATTCCTCCGTGAGCTTCAAAAACTTTTCCTAACTCATCCGGAAAACTTTCTTTTTTAACTTCAACTTTATGTTCTGATTCTTTAACCTTTTTTTTAGATTCATTATTACAAGAAATTGCAATGACTACAATTAACAATAAAAGTACTTTTTTCATAATTCGATTATATATTTAAATTCGATAATTTAGAAAGTCGTTTTTTACAAATTATCATTACAAAAAATAAAATCCTAATTAAAGAAATAATATTTATGCAAAAAAATCCCGCAAAAAAGCGGGATTAGTTCAATTAAGAATTTTTAAAAATTAATTTTTACTAAATTTTAGATTGATACGTATACAAGTCATAATACCTACCTTGTTTGGCAATCAACTCATCATGGGTTCCTCTTTCTGCAATACTACCCGCTTCTATCACTAAAATCTGGTCTGCTTTTTTAATAGTACTCAACCTGTGAGCAATAACAATGGTAGTTCTATCTTTTACCAATTCAGACAAACTTTTCTGAATTAAAGATTCACTTTCGGTATCTAAACTAGACGTTGCTTCATCTAAAATAATAATTTTTGGGTCTGCCAAAATAGCTCTCGCAATTGCCAAACGCTGACGCTGACCTCCAGATAGCTTCACTCCTCTTTCTCCTATTAACGTATCTAAACCATCCTCAAAACGGTCTGTAAATTCGTTTACATACGCAGCTTTTACAGCATTTTGTAATTCGGCTTCTGTAGCATTTGGTCTTGGAAACATAATATTTTCTTTTATGCTTCCTTCAAACAAAAATTCATCCTGTAAAACAACACCTAAGTTTTTTCTATAACTAGATAAATTAACTTTAGACATGTCTTGATTGTCCACAGTAATTGTACCTGATTTAGGATTTAAAAAGGTAGCAGATAAACCTGCAATGGTCGATTTCCCCGAACCTGAACTTCCCACTAAAGCAGTTACAGAACCAGAAGGTACTTTAAAGTTAATATTATTCAGTACTTCTTTCCCCTCTTCATACGCAAAAGAAACATCATCAAAAACAATCTCTCCTTTAATCTTTTCTAAGACTATTGTTCTTTCTTCATCATCTTCTTCCGCAGTCATATTCATTAACTCTTCCGTTCTATCTAAACCTGCCAGCGCTTCGGTTAACTGACTACCAATATTGCTCATTTGTACAATTGGTGCCACCATAAATGCTAATAAAAATGTAAACTGAATAAAATCTCCAAAGGTCATAGTACCTTGAATCATATAATAACCTCCAATTCCCATCACTCCGGTAGTTGCCAAACCTATTAAAAAGGTTGAAGAACTGGTCATGATAGCAGTTGCCGTCATACTTTTTTTAACATTTATAAAAATATCCTCAACACCTTTTTCGAATACTTTACTTTCTTGGTCCTCGGCATTAAAGGCTTTAATTACTCGGATACCCGCTAACGTTTCTGTTAAACGTCCTTTTACTTCTGCATTAATTTTTCCTCTTGCCCTAAATATCGGGCGAATGTATTTGAAAGATTTTAAGGCAATAATTCCGAATATTGACAGAGGCACAAAGGTAAAAACCGTCATCCAAACATTCATTCTTAACAAAATAACTAAGGTTAAGATTGCCGTAAATGAACCTCCAATTAATTGTACCAAACCAGTACCAATTAAGTTTCTAACCCCTTCTACATCACTCATAATTCTAGAAACTAAAGCACCAGATTTTTGATTATCAAAAAAACTGATTGGCAAAGACAAAACTTTCTTCTGTACTTGCGCTCTTAGTTCTGATATTAAATATTGTGCCTGAATGCTCAAAACTTTTGTCAATAAAAAAGAAGTAATTGCTTGCACTAAAATAGCTCCTATTACAATAAATATTAAGTTGTATAAATGACTATAATCTTTATTAGGAATAACTTCGTCTAACAATACTTTGCTCTGCATTGGTAAAACAAACCCAGATAAACTTCTAATAATTATTAATATCAAACCTAAAAACACCAAGTTTCTTCTTGGCCAAATAATGGTTTTAAAAGCTTGTTTTAAGGTTACTTTGGGTTTAGATTTATCTTTTTTAGATTCTTTATAATGTTGCATAATATATTTTAAAATGTAGATACTAGTAATTGTCAATTTATATGCCATTGAGTGGAAGTCTGACATATTTACAAAGTTACAACAAACAAAATTTGCTGTCTAAAAAGTAATAAACATTGTTATGCTAAACTTGTTTCAACATCTTAACTTATCGAAATTTAACCTTCATAAGAGTCTGAAATAAATTCAGATTGCCAAAAAATTCTCTTTTTAGACAACTTCTAAATTAATGGCTTTATTATAAACAATTACTTTTCTTATTTCAGTATCCTATTTTTAGGGCGTTCCCAAAAAGGGTCGGGCTATTCGCTATATCTTTTTTACAAAAAGTAAAAAAGGATGCCGCTACTATCCCTAACGCAAAACAAAATCAACCTTATTTTTAATTTTCTCTTCTTTAATTTAAAAGTTTTATCAACACTAAAAAGTACTTATAAGACACTACTTATAAATAGTAGGTATCCGTATAAAATCAATATTTTTTCACTTAAAACTATATCAATTTAGCAACTTTAATCTAAACCACTTAAAAAGAAACCTTTAAAAAACATATATTTACAATCATTAAAATATATAAAAGGATGAAAAATTCTTATCAAGTAAAAGTAAACGATACTTTCGATTTTAACATTGACGAACAAGCTGTAAAAAAACTAGACACTTTACAAGTTTCAGATTCCGAATTTCATGTTTTAGATAATCATCTATCGTACAAAACTGAAATCACAAAAAGCAATTTTAATGAGAAATCGTATTCCGTAAAAGTGAAGAACACGGTTTATGATGTGAACATTCATGATCAATTAGATACCCTTATTAAAGAAATGGGGTTCGAAATTGGCATCACAAAAGAAGTCAACGAAATTAAAGCGCCTATGCCCGGTTTAATATTAGATATTAACGTTTCTGTTGGTATGGAAGTTAAAGAACATGATACCCTTTTAATTTTAGAAGCCATGAAAATGGAAAACGCGTTAACATCTCCAAGAGCCGGAATTATAAAAACGATTTCTGTTACAAAAGGAGAAACTGTTGATAAAGATCAACTTTTAATAGCCTTTGAATAAGTAAGAAATTTCTTCCTGCAAGGTTTTCAAAACCTTGTAGGTATTGACACATACGTTTACCATCTTTCATAAAACCAATAAATTTTATATGAAAAAACTTTTAATAGCAAACAGAGGAGAAATCGCCATTCGTGTTATGCGAACCGCAAAAAAAATGGGTATAAAAACCGTTGCTGTTTATTCTACTGCAGATAGAAATGCACCACATGTTCGGTTTGCAGACGAAGCTGTTTTAATAGGAGAAGCTCCTTCCAATCAATCTTATTTATTAGGAAATAAAATTATTGAAGTTGCTAAAAGCCTAAACGTAGATGCCATTCATCCTGGTTATGGTTTTTTATCTGAAAATGCCGATTTTGCAGAAGCCTGCGAAAAGAATAACATCATTTTTATTGGTCCGAAATCTAAGGCTATTAAAATAATGGGAAGTAAATTGGCGGCAAAAGAAGCTGTAAAAGCATACAATATTCCGATGGTTCCTGGCACAGAAGAAGCCATTACAGACATTCCAAAAGCTAAAATGATAGCAAAAGAAATCGGGTTTCCTATTCTAATAAAAGCATCCGCCGGTGGCGGAGGAAAAGGAATGCGTGTCGTAGAACACGAAATGGAATTCGAATCGCAAATGCAAAGAGCCATCAGCGAAGCGTTAAATGCTTTTGGTGATGGGTCCGTTTTTATAGAAAAATATGTTGCCTCACCAAGACATATCGAAATTCAGATAATGGCAGATACACTTGGCAATGTAGTACATCTTTTTGAACGTGATTGTAGTATTCAACGGCGTCATCAAAAAGTAATTGAAGAAGCTCCTTCTACTGTTTTGACTCCAGAATTACGTAAAAATATGGGAGAAGCAGCCATTAAAGTTGCAAAATCTTGTGATTATGTGGGGGCTGGTACGGTTGAGTTTTTACTAGATGATCATCATCATTTCTACTTTCTAGAAATGAATACACGCTTGCAAGTAGAGCATCCGGTAACGGAACTCATTACAAATACAGATTTAGTAGAATTACAAATTCGTGTGGCTCGTGGTGAAGTATTACCAATTACACAAGAAAACTTAAAAATTCATGGACACGCTTTAGAGTTACGTGTCTATGCAGAAGATCCTTTAAATGATTTCTTACCAAGTGTGGGAAATTTAGAGGTTTACAAATTACCAGAAGGTAAAAACATTCGTGTAGATAATGGTTTTGAACAAGGCATGGACATTCCCATTTATTACGATCCCATGTTATCAAAATTAATCACCTACGGAAAAACAAGAGAAGAAGCTATTGAATTGATGATTACCGCTATTCAGAATTATCAAATAGAAGGTATTGAAACCACTTTGCCTTTCGGTAGTTTTGTCTGTGAACATGATGCTTTTCGTTCCGGAAATTTTAATACGCATTTTGTTAAAAAGCATTATTCTGCAGAAGCCATAAAAAACAAGCAGCAACAAGAAGCTAAAATTGCAGCAATTATTGCCGTGAAAAAGTATTTAGAAGATCAGAAATTATTGAGGATCCCAGTTTCTAGTAGCAGTAGTCAGTAGCAGTATTCAGTATTCAGTATTCAGTATTCAGTATTCAGTATTCAGTATTCGAAAAAATAAAATTTAGATGTGTAAATTATTATTTTACAAAAAAGTAATTCAAATAAAGTCAACAAACACAAAACACTAGCAGCAAAACCTTGCGCCTTTGCGTCTTTGCGAGAAAACAAATACAATAATGGAATCAAAAATAAAAATCCTTAACGACAAACTTGCTCAATCCTATTTAGGTGGTGGACAAGATAAAATTGACAAGCAACATCAAAAGAAAAAATTAACCGCAAGAGAGCGTGTTTTATATTTATTAGATGACGGTTCTTTTGAAGAAATTGGCGCTTTAGTTACACACAGAACAAAAGAATTTGGTATGGAATATCAAGTTTATTATGGTGATGGCGTTGTAACTGGTTACGGAACTGTAAACGGAAGATTAACCTATATTTTTGCGCAAGATTTTACCGTTTTTGGTGGCTCTTTATCTGAAACTCATGCAGAGAAAATTTGTAAAATTATGGACTTGGCGCTGAAAGTTGGCGCTCCATTAATTGGTCTAAACGATTCTGGTGGTGCAAGAATTCAAGAAGGTGTGCGTTCTCTTGGTGGATATGCTGATATTTTTTACAAAAATGTACAATCCTCAGGTATCATTCCGCAATTATCTGCCATAATGGGACCTTGTGCTGGTGGAGCAGTGTATTCGCCGGCCATGACAGATTTTACCATTATGGTAGAGCACACCAGTTATATGTTTGTAACCGGACCGAGTGTAGTAAAAACGGTTACTAATGAAGAGGTAACAAGTGAAGAACTAGGTGGCGCAAGTACACATGCTACAAAATCTGGAGTGGCACACAAAACTTCTTCTAATGACGTAACTTGTTTAGAAGATATTAAAAAACTTTTAAGTTATCTACCTCAAAATAATAAAGAAACTCCTGCCCTATTACCTTTTAAATTACAAGATGAAATTAGAGAAGAACTTACTAGCATTGTTCCTTTAGATGCCAATAAGCCGTACGATATGCACAAAGTCATATCCGGAATTATAGATGAAGATTCTTTTTATGAAATCCATAAAGATTATGCTGAAAATATTATTGTAGGTTTTGCTAGATTAGGTGGAAGAAGTATTGGTATTGTTGCCAATCAGCCAAAAATTTTAGCAGGTGTATTAGATGTAAATAGTTCTAAAAAAGGTGCACGTTTTGTACGCTTTTGCGATGCTTTTAACATTCCTCTTTTAGTACTTGAAGATGTTCCAGGATTTTTACCCGGAACCGACCAAGAATGGAATGGTATTATTGTACACGGAGCAAAATTACTCTACGCTTTTAGCGAAGCTACCGTGCCAAGAGTTACCGTAATTACACGTAAAGCGTATGGTGGCGCGTACGATGTTATGAATTCTAAACATATTGGGGCAGACATGAATTTTGCATGGCCAGGTGCAGAAATTGCCGTTATGGGAGCTAAAGGAGCTGTCGAAATTATTTTTAAAAGAGAAATTAAATCGTCTGAAAACCCAGTAAAAAAATTAAAGGAAAAAGAAGCTGAGTATGCAGCACTTTTTACCAATCCATACAGCGCTGCACAACGTGGTTTTATAGATGAAGTAATTACACCAAAAGATACCCGAAGAAAGTTAATAAAAGCATTTTCTATGCTAGAAAATAAGGAGATAGTAAAACCAGATCGTAAGCACGGAAACATACCTTTATAAACCACAACTATTTAGCACAAAAAACAGCGGAATCATAAAAACCTAAATCGGATTTTGTAAATAAGAATCATGAACACTATTGCAAAACGCATCTCAGACTTTTTAAAGGACTTCCCTCCTTTTAACATGTTGCCAAAAGATGAATTATTGGCAATCAGTAAAGCTGTGGACATTCTTTATTTAGAAAAAGATTCCGATTTATTTATCACAGGAACACCCATAAAAAATCAATTTTACGTAGTAAAAGATGGTGCCATTGGTTTGTTTGAAGAAGAAACAAATACCTTAGTTGATGAATGCGATGAAGGTGATATTTTTGGTTTGCGCGCGCTCATACGTAAAGACAGTTACAAATTAACTGCAAAAGCCTTAGAGGAAAGTATTGTGTATAGTTTGTCTGCTGAATTATTTGAAAATTATATCACCACAAACTCAGAAGCGAGTGCTTTTTTAATGACGAGCTTTGTTTCTAACACACGTTATACAGAACCCAATTCTCAAAAACAACATCAATCTTCAGAGAAGATACAAGATTTTTTTGAAGAACAATCCATCGATTTTTCTAAAAACCCAATTCACTGTTCTCCAGAAACGAGCATAAAAGCGGCGGCAATTATTATGACGCACAAACGGGTTGGTTCTATCATTATTACCGAAAACAACAAACCTTTAGGCATTATTACCGATAAAGATTTACGGATTAAAATTGCTACAGGATTGGTTTCTATCGAAGAATCTGTTACTAAAATAATGTCTTCTCCTATAATTACATATCCAGAAAACATTACCGTTGCAGAAGCACAAATTGCCATGTTAAAATATAAAATTACGCATTTGTGTATTACCAAAGATGGCACACCAAATTCCGATTTAACAGGTATTTTATCTGAACATGATATTATTGTGGTAAGAGAAAATAATGCGTCTGCATTGGTAAAAGAAGTAAAACGAACCTCAACTCCCGAACAATTACATCAGATTAGAAAACGCGCAGAACAACTTTTAAAACGGTATATAAAACAGCAAATTCCTATTGCATTTGCAACAAAAATACTTTCTGCAATTAACGAAAGTATTACGCAAAAAATTATTGATCAAGCGATAAAAGAAATGCCAACCCCTCCTCCAACTGCTTTTGCATGGTTAGCCATTGGAAGTCAAGGTAGAGAGGAACAACTACTATTAACAGATCAAGATAATGCACTCGTTTTTAATGATGTTGATGAAAATGAGTATAAAAAAACACAACAGTATTTTTTAACACTTGCCCAAAAAATAAATCAAAAATTAGAAATTGTTGGTTTTGAATTGTGTCCTGCTAATATGATGGCAAGCAATCCTGCCTGGTGTTTATCGGTTTCTCAATGGGAACAACAATTTAAAAAATGGATTACAACGCCAGATCAAGACAACTTGATGTTGTGCTCTATTTTCTTTGATTTTGAATTTGTTTATGGTGATAAAAATTTAGTCAGCTCTTTAGCAGAAAGTATTTTTGAGTCTATAGAATCTCGTGATATTTTTTTAACGTATTTAGGTTTAAATGCTTTAAAAAATCCGCCACCGTTAAGTTTCTTTAGACAATTTTTAGTAGAACGAGATGGAGAGCACAAAGATCAGTTTGATATTAAAGCACGTGCAATGATGCCTTTGGTAGATGCGGCTCGTTTATTAATCTTATCAAAAAATATAAAAACACACAACAATACCATTGTTAGATATGAAAAATTAGCTGAATTAGAACCACAAAATAAAGAGGTCTTTTTGGCCTGTTTAGAAGCATTTAAAAACTTACTCTATTTTAGAACACAACAAGGTTTACTACATAACGATTCGGGTAGATTTATAGACTTACAAACATTAAGCAAAGCCAATCGTTTGGAATTAAAAAACTGTTTTAAAGCCGTAAAAGAGGTGCAAGATTTAATTCAGACTCGATTTAAACTTTCTCAATTTTTGTAGTATGAGTTGGTTCAGAAAAAAGAAGTATCCACCATTTTGGGAAACCTATAAAGAATGTTTCAAAGGGAAACAAAATGCTGAATTTGAAAAAATTCGTTTTGTGATTTTTGACACAGAAACGACAGGTTTAGACATCAAAAAAGACAGAATATTATCTATTGGAACCATCGCTGTTATTGATAAAAACATAAAAGTTTCTGACAGTTTAGAATCTTATCTTACACAAGATTTATTCAACGTAGAAACGGTAAAAATTCATGGTATTCTAAAGCAAGGAACTATACATAAAGTAACTGAACAGGAAGGGATCATTCAATTTTTGGAGCATATTAAAAATGCTGTTTTAGTAGCACATCATGCCGCTTTTGATGTTGCCATGATAAACCAAGCTTTAAAGCGTTTAAACCTACCAAAACTAAAAAATAAAGTGTTAGACACTGGGCATTTGTTTGTAAAATCAAAATTAGATACTTCTAAAAAACATTTTAGTTTAAATGAATTATCACTTCGATTTAACATACCTCAACATGATAGACATACGGCCTCTGGAGATGCTTATATTACCGCAATCTTATTTGTAAAACTACTTTGTGTTTTAAAGAAAAAGAATACCGTTCTTTCATTATCCTACTTGCAAAGAAGTAATGAAAGAATTGGACTATTATAATACATATATTCTATTTTTAGCATAAAAAAAAGGTAGCTCCAAATCTAATTTGGAGCCCCTACAAAAAAAACTAACTTAACAATTAGCAAATTAGACCATATTATTTTTTAAGCTTTTATAATTATTAAGGTGTTCTATATATAAATTTCTATTTTTTTTATGCTCATTGTAAAAAAACAAATCACATTCTAAATCAATACACTCTGTTGGCTTATTTAAGACATTTTTATATTCTAAAAGTGTGTTTCGGATCATCTTATTATTTTCAATAATAGTAGAAAACTCATTCCTTAAATTCATTTCTTTAAGACGTTCTAATTCAAGATCATTGCATTCACTTGAGATTTCACTCAGATCTAACATCCATCTTTTTACTTCATTTATACTTCTATTTTGAATTATTTGACTTTCAGATTGCTCATTATTTACCTGCATAATAATTTTTTATTTTGTTACAATTTCTTGTTGCATTACTTCTAACACCTTTAATTCTTTTGCTCCTCCCGGAAAATCCCATAAAATCAAATCACCTTTAGCATAGCCCAAAACTGCCGTACCCATTGGTAGCAATAATGAAATTTTATTTTCTAAAACACTTCCATTAGAAGGCACAACCAACTCAAAAGTTTTTTCCCATAAACCATCTAAAGAACTCACGGTTACAATAGAATTAAGCCTTACAACATCTTTAGGGAAATCTTTTTCCGCAACCACTTTAGTTACATTTCTTAACTCTTCTTGCAGTTTTAAAATATGACTCTTTACCGTTTTGGTTTCTATAATTTTATTTAAATTCAAGAGTTTTTCTATTATTGAAAACTCTTTTTCTTCAATAATTAATTGACCATACTTCATCTCATATACATTTTATTCTAAGGAAAAACACTACGTTAAACCTAGGTTCTTTTTAATCGTTCTATTATCAAAATAAAGTCCGCAGAACTTATGTCTACTTGTTTATTTTAGCAACATTTAATACTTTAAAAAACTTCTACGTATTCATTATCCATACTTACAGGAAAATGAATAATTAGTTCATTATTAGTAACACATAATATCTTTTTTGTCTTCGGATTTAAGTTTACTAATTCCGTAGCGTTTTCAAACTACTTCAATATGTTTTCTAACATGCCTTGTTTAGACTGTTTTTTTTGTTTTAATTCTTTTGTTAAAGTCGCCATAATTAAATAATTTCAAACTCTCTTTCACTTTCTGTGAAACTAAAGTTTGGCGTTAAAATAGGTGTTGAATTGGTTTTTATAAAACTCCTTTTTTCATACTCGCTACATGACCAAATAAAACTTTTATTTGATGTTAAACTGCAATCACTTGTGTGCAGGCAAGTAGTACATAAACTATTACAATTCATTTTCATAATTATATTTTTAATTACGATTACCTATATGCAAGCCATGTGCCATATTTTTCAAAAAGACACAAAATAAACAACAACCACCTATATATAAGTAACTTACACAAAATCTACTTATATAACAAAAAATAACAGCTGAGGAATATTTCCTCAGCTGCTACTATTTTACTCGTTTTTAAAAATGACTTATTTTAATTTCTCTCGAAGTGTTTTTCTATCAATTTGAAGAATTTCTGCTGCTTTTGTTTTGTTGTTATTGGTAGCTTGTAATACTTTTAAAATATAGGTTTTCTCAAACTCTTTTAAAGACAACAATTTATCCGTTTTAGTAAAATCAATTTGATACTTTATATGTCCTGGCAAATGCTCTACATCCACAATTCTATCCGACATAATAATAGCTCTTTGTATTACATTTTCTAACTCCCTTATATTACCAGGCCAATAATAATTTTTCAAAATTTGTAAAGCTTCTGGAGTCATTTTTAAATATCGGTCTTTGTATTCTATTCCGTATTTAAATAAAAATTTATCTACCAATAAAGGAATGTCTGAACTTCTTTCTAATAACGTTGGTACATTAATTTCTACAACTGTTAATCTGTAATATAAATCTTCTCTAAACCGTTTTTTTTCGATTAAATCTTTTAGTTCAATATTGGTAGCTGCAATTACTCTAACATCAATTTTTTCTGCTTTTTGAGAACCAACTCGTACCACTTCCTTTTCTTGTAAAACACGTAATAATCTTAATTGGGTTGCTAAAGATGCATTGCCAATTTCATCTAAAAAAATAGTTCCATTATTTGCTGCCTGAAAAAAACCTTTTCTATCTTTTTCTGCTCCAGTAAAAGCTCCTTTAACATAACCAAACAATTCTGATTCTAACAAATTTTCTGGAATGGCACCACAGTTTACCACAACAAAGGGCGCTGAGGAATATTTACCCATATAATGAATAGAACGCGCTACCAGCTCTTTTCCTGTTCCGCTTTCTCCATGAATAAAAACCGTTGCTTTGTTATTTTTTAAACGTTCTATAACGTCTGTAACTTTTTTCATTGCAGGAGATGCACCTATTAATTCTCCATAAGGCTTATGAATTTTATCTTCTTTTACTTTGGTAATTTTATCACCTTTAGGTTTCATTTCTAAAGATTTTAAAATTGCCGTTTTTAGTTCTTCTTTTGTAAAAGGCTTTGTAATATAATCTGCAGCACCAGACTTCATAACCTCTAAAGCACCTTGTATAGAAGGGAAACCTGTAACCACCAATTTTGGTATTTTAGGATAATGTGCAGACGCATATTTAATTAACTCCAATCCGTCTACTCCGGGCATTTGCAAGTCTGTAATTAATAAATCTATAGAGGTATCTTTTAAAATCTCTAAAGCTTCTTTTACAGAAATTGCTTTGTATGTATGGTAATTTAAGGACTGTAAATGTCTTTGTATGAGTTCTAAAATAAGAACATCATCATCTACAATTAGTATATTTTCTTTGTTTAGCATCTTTTAACTTTTAGGAAAACTAACAACAAAAATAGTACCTTTTGGCGAGTTTGGTTGATGAATTATGGTCCCTTTATGACTTTTAATAATTCCATGTACAACACTTAAACCTAAACCAGAACCATCTCCAATAGGTTTGGTCGTAAAAAAAGGATTAAAGATATTTTCTGAATTAACGGATTGAATTCCTTCTCCTTCATCAGAAATTCTGATTTGAATCTTTTTTGAATTCTCTAAAACATCAATGTTGATTTTCCCTTTAACTGGTGAAAAATAAATAGCATTGATAACCAAATTAAAAATTACTTGGGTTAACTGAATTTTATCAACTTTTAAGTAAATTTCATCACTAGAAAAAGTAATAGTACAATGAATGTTTTTTTTCTTAAAATTAGGATTCAACAAACTAATTGCCTCGTTAATAATTAAATTGATATTTACAGAAGTCATTTGCTGAGGCATTTCGCAAGAAAAAAACATTAATTTCTTTACCACCTCTCTAGAATAAATAGCACTATTAATTATTTTTTTTAAATCTTCACTTGCTACTTTATCGTCTTTATATTGTTCTTTTAACAATTCTGAAAAGCCCAAAATATTTGCTAAAGGCGTATTTAATTCATGTGCAATTCCTGCAGTAATTTCTCCTAAAATAGTAAGCCTTCCTGCTCTTTCAATTTGTCTTTTAGCAATTTCCTCTTTTTCAATTATCTGCTTTCGTTCTAAAAAGTCCCCAATTTCAGTAGCTATTTTATGCAACAATAATTTTTCTTCTTCTAAAAAAGAATTTTCAGAAAACTTTTGTTTTGAATACCCTACCGTTAAAGATCCTTTAATTTTACCAAAAGCCTTAACGGCTGAAATAATAAAAATAGCATCTTGTATTTTTCTTCCTTCTACAAAAACAAAATCTTCAATTTTAATTTCTACAAATGCTTCTTCCGGAAATCTTATGGCCTCCTTTACACTTGCTGCAATTTCCTTAAAAAGTGTGTTTATATCACTAAAATTATTATTATTATTATTACGAATTAAAGAGCTAACTTTATACAAACAAGTTAGCTCTTTAATACGTTCTTTTAATTTATCTTCAATAGTAATGTGACTTCCCATCAAAAATTATTTATTTTACAATCGATTCTCAATAATACCTTTTACTACTTCTGGGTTTAAAAGTGTACTTGTATCTCCTAAATTATCCATTTCATTACAAGCTATTTTACGTAAAATACGTCTCATAATTTTTCCTGAACGTGTTTTTGGCAATCCATCTGTAAATTGAATTTTATCTAATTTTGCAATTGGCCCAATTCTATCTGTTATCAATTGGTTAATTTCCTTTTGTAAATTATTATGATCTCTATATTCACCGGCATCTTTTAAGGTTATATATCCATACAATGCACTTCCTTTAATATCATGAGGGAAACCAACAATAGCCGATTCTGCAATTGCAGGATGTTCATTAATAGCATCTTCAATTGGTGCAGTTCCTAAATTGTGTCCAGATACAATAATTACATCATCTACTCTACCTGTAATTCTGTAATATCCAACCTCATCTCTAAGTGCTCCATCACCCGTAAAATACATGTCTTTATAGGCCGAAAAATAGGTTTCCTTATAACGTTGGTGATCTCCCCAGATAGTTCTAGCAATACTTGGCCAAGGATATTTTATACACAACCTTCCTTCTACTTGATTTCCTTTTAATTCGCCTCCGTCTTCATCCATTATAGCTGGTTGAATTCCTATAAAAGGTAATGTTGCATACGTTGGTCTTGTTGGTGTTACGTAAGGGATTGGCGTAATCATAATTCCTCCTGTTTCTGTTTGCCACCAAGAATCTATAATCGGACTTTTTCCTTTCCCTACATTATCATTATACCAGTGCCATGCTTCCTCATTAATCGGTTCTCCTACAGAACCTAGCACTTTTAAAGATGATAAATCATATTTTTCTATCAATGCTGTTCCTTGTTTTGCCAATGCTCTTATGGCGGTTGGAGCTGTATAAAATTGACTCACTTTATGTTTATCTACAATATCCCAAAAACGTCCAAAATCTGGATAACTTGGTACACCTTCAAACAATAGCGTGGTTGCTCCGTTTGCTAACGGGCCATACACAATATAAGAATGCCCAGTAATCCAACCGATATCTGCAGTACACCAATACACATCGTTTTCTCTATATTGAAATGCATTTTTAAAAGTATATGCTGTATACACCATATATCCTGCAGTTGTATGTACCATTCCTTTTGGTTTTCCTGTAGAACCAGAAGTGTACAAAATAAATAACGGATCTTCTGCGTCCATAATTTCTGCACTGCACTCTTTAGAAGCTTCATCTAACAAAGGTTGTAGCCATTTATCTCTTCCTTCTTTCATGTTGATAGCTGCATTGGTTCTTTTTGCCACCAAAACATTATTAACTCCCGGACATTTTTCTAAAGCTTCATCTACAATTCCTTTTAAATCGATAGATTTTTTCCCTCGATAAGAACCATCTGCAGTAATTACCATTTTACAGTCAGAATCATTAATTCTTGTTGATAATGCGGTAGATGAAAAACCTGCAAAAACCACAGAATGAATAGCACCAATTCTAGCACAAGCCAATAAAGAAATTGCCAATTCTGGAATCATAGGAACATAAATACAAACTCTATCTCCTTTTTGAACTCCGTGTTCTTTTAAAACATTGGCAAACTGATTGACTCTTTCAGACAATTGTTTGTAGCTAATATGTTCTGCGGGCTCATTTGGATCATTCGGTTCAAATAAAATAGCCGTTTTGTCTGCTCTCGTAGCCAAATGTCTATCAATACAGTTTTCTGTAATATTTAGTTTTGCCCCTTCAAACCATTTAATTTCTGGTTTAGAAAAATCCCAATCTAAAACATTATCCCATTTTTTTCTCCATAAAAAATGCTCTTCCGCTATTTCTTCCCAAAATACTTCTGGCTCTCTAATAGATTTTCTATAGACTTTAAAGTATTCTTCTAAGTGTTTTATGTGGTAATTACTCATAATATTTTTATTTAATTTTTATAAGGCATTTTACTATTAATGCCAAGTGTAACAAGTTGGTTTTATATACTTTCTTTATTTATGAATACCTATATGATGCCTCTGGTAAACGCTTTTTATTTCGTTTATAATTGCGATATCATCAATTGTTGAGGGTACATTATACTGCAGATCATCTGCAATATTTCGTAACAATTTACGAAGAATTTTTCCACTTCTAGTTTTTGGCAAGCGATTAACAACTAATACATCTCTAAAAGAAGCCACTGCACCAATTTCATGACGCACATCTTTTAAAATTTCTTTCTGAATTTTTTCTTCATTATAATCGTCACCCGATTTCAAAACCACTAAACCTAAAGGTTTCTGACCTTTTAAATCACAATGCACTCCAAAAACAGCACATTCTGCTACTGCTTTATGAGAAGCTACAACTTCTTCCATTTCTGCGGTAGACAATCGGTGTCCGGCAACGTTTATAATATCATCTACTCTCCCTGTTATAAAAACATAACCATCTTCATCTTTGTATCCTCCATCACCAGAGAAATAATATCCTGGAAAACGATTTAAATAACCCGCTTTAAAACGTTCTGGATTGCCCCAAAGATTCATTAAAGTTCCGGGAGGTAAAGGCAATTTCACGGCAACAAAACCTTCTACACTAGAAGCAACTTCTTCTCCCTCTTCATTTAAAATTCGAATATCATAACCACAAACCGGAAAACTTGCAGATCCGGGTTTTACTTCCTGCAAGGCTACACCCACCATATTTGCCACCATAGGCCAACCACTTTCTGTTTGCCACCAATGGTCTATCACCGGAACTTTTAAATGCTCTTTAGTCCAAGTTAAGGTCGCTACATCACAGCGTTCTCCTGCCAAAAATTGATATTTTAAACTCGATAAATCATATTTTTTAATCATCCTTCCGTTAGGATCTTCTTTTTTAATTGCTCTAATTGCCGTTGGAGCAGTAAACATCACTTTAACATTATGCTCACTAATTACGCGCCAAAAAGTAGAAGCATCTGGAGTTCTAATAGGTTTTCCTTCAAAAAGAATGGTTGTATTTCTATTTAATAAAGGTGCATACACAATATAACTATGCCCTACAACCCAACCAACATCACTTGCTGCCCAAAATACATCTCCTTTCTTAACACCATAAATATATTTCATAGAAAATTTTAAAGCAGTTGCATAACCACCAGTATCTCTAATAATTCCTTTTGGTTTCCCTGTCGTTCCCGAAGTATATAGAATGTAAGACGGATCTGTAGATGCCAAAGAAACAGCTTCAATAGAAGGAGATTTTTCAACCAAATCAATATAGTCTACATCGTAGCCTTTCTTTGGTACTTCTACCCCTAATTCTCTATCGAAAACAATTACCTTTTCTGGTTTATTTTGAGATTTCTCTATTGCTTCATCTACATAAGGTTTATACGGAATTATCTTTTCTATTTCTACACCACTAGACGCAGTAATAATCACTTTTGGTTTACAATCATCTATTCTGATGGCCAACTCATGTGGAGCAAAACCACCAAATACCACAGAATGAATAACACCTATCCGAACACAAGCCAACATAGCGAATAAAGCTTGCGGAATCATAGGCATATAAATAATACATGTATCCCCTTTTTTTAAACCTAAATCTTGCAATCCACCAGCGAGTTTAGAAACTTCGTGATGTAATTGATGAAAGGTAATATGTTGTTTTGTATTGGTTACTGGGGAGTCATAAATAATGGCATTTTGATCTCCAAAACCATCTTTAATATGTTTGTCTATGCACAAATAACTTAAATTAAGTTCGCCATCTGCAAACCATTGATGGTAGTTATAGGCATCTTTTGATAAAATAGTTGTTGGTGTTTTAAACCAATCTAATTTATTTGCATGCTTGCTCCAGAATTTTTCTGGCTGAAGAATACTTTTTTGATAAAATTCTTGGTATTTCATGATCTCGCTTTTTTAGAATTAAATAAGCCAAACCAATTAGGGTTTAATATTTTAAGTTTTATAAGTGCCCAAATAATAGTTACAAAAGAAAGACCTAAAACTACAGATAGTATAGGATCTATATTTCCACTATTTTCAAACTTAAACCTAAAATACAAGGTACTGATTGCATAAATGCTGATAAAAACATCTGATGCAAGTGCATTCAATTGATATTTCATGTCTTTAAATTTTAATTAAACATTGTTTGTTTGCACACAAAATCAATATTTAATAGCGATAAAGACTATCTTTTAAGCTAAAAGTTCCAATATTTCTGAAACTAGTTTTTTTACTGAAAAAGGTTTTGTTAAATACTTATCTGCTCCAAGTTTTAAACCTTTTTCAACGTCTGAAGCTTTATTTTTTGCAGTTAAAAAGACCACTTTGGTATCTTTTAAACTTTTATTTTTTTTGATCTCTTGTAAGGTCTGATAACCATCTACATTCGGCATCATAATATCTAACAAAACGATGTTAGGTACTTGATGTTTTAATATCTCTAAAGCTTCACTCCCATCTCTTGCAATAAACACTTCAAAATCTTGTTTTTTAAAAGCGTATTCTAACGACATTACAATATTGGGCTCATCATCAACAATTAAAATTCTATTCTTCATACTTTAAGGCTACAATTTACTTAAAAGGGATGGTAAAAACAAATGTTGCACCATTTTTTATACCTTTTTTAGCCCAAATTTTTCCTTGGTGTTTTTCTACTATTTGTTTGGTTATTGCCAATCCTAATCCACTACCCTGTGGTTTAATGGTGTTTTGATGTTTAGATTGATAAAACTTATCAAAAACAAATGCATGATCTTCTTCCGGAATCCCTTTACCATTATCGGTTACAGAGATTTCTACCAAGGCATTTCCTAATTTATAATCTATGTAAATTTTCCCGGTTTGTGGTTGGCAAAACTTAATGGCATTGGACAATAAATTGGTTAATACTTGTAGAATTCTATCTTCATCATAATTTATTTTAAAAGAATGCACATTATTCACAACGATTTTCACTCCTTTTTTCGCAGCAATTTGAGAAATACTGCCAATTGCCTTCGCAATCGTCTTTTGAATGTCTAAATATTCTAAGTCTAAATTTAATCTTCCTGTTTCTAGTTTTTCAAAATCTAAAATATTATGAATTAAACGCCCTAAACGCTCAGAATCTTGCAGAATATTCTTTAAAAACTGGGCTTTCATTTCTTGAGGCATATCATCATCTTCATCCATCAATAGCTCAGTAGCTGCACGAATCCCTGTAATTGGTGTTTTCAATTCATGAGCAACCGTATCTAAAAATTCATCTTTTTGCTTGTCTTTACTTATTAATTCTTTATTTGCATCTTTTAATTTTGATGACAATTGAGACAATTCATTCGATTTTTCTAACAAAACCTTATTATTTACAATGTTCTCTTTAGATTCTTCTAAAATTTTTAACACCTCAACCAAACTAATTTGCTCTTCTTTTACCACACTTGCAATCAATATTTTTGCGGATGCAGAACCAATACTACCTGTTAATAATTTTTCTGAAAAATTAATTAATCTAGCATCTCCCAATTGGGTATCTAAAGGCAATTTATGCTTGGTGAAAAATATTTTAAGAGCACGTGTAGCGCGTTCTTCACCTAAAAAACGAACTAAAACATTTTTAACATCTGAAACATAAGCCTCTCCTTTCCAAACAAATGCATTTTCTTGAAGTGAGGTAAAACTCTTACTGTCTACAAACATTTCTGCATAATTACGCTCTCTATAATTTCCTTTAGAAACTAATGAAAACACTAAATAACTCATTAAATTAAACGAAATACTCCAGAAAAATGCATGAGCAGGCGGACTTAAAAAATCGATGCCTAACAAAGCATTTGGTTTTAATGCAGCAATACCAAATAATCCGTGTTGCGTAAAATAATCTGTTCCGGTATAGGCTTGTAATGTAAAAGGTAAAACTAAAGTGTAAATAGCAATAAGAAAACCAATAATCATTCCGATAATAGCCGCTTTTGAAGAACCACGATTCCAGAATAAACCAATAAAAAAGGAAGGTGCTAATTGCGCTATAATAACAAAAGAGATTAATCCAATAGAATACAAAGAAAGCTCTTTTGAAAACGAAACATAGAAGAAATACGCCGAAATAATAATGGTAAAAATAGAAATACGACGAATGCTTTTAATATATTTTGAATTTCGTTCTGGTTGATTTTTAATAAATTTATCTAAAAACCCATACGGAATAATTAAGTTATTACTAACCATGGTTGATAATGCCAAGGTAGAAACTACCACCATAGAAATAACCGCAGAAAAACCTCCTAAAAAAACAAGCGTTGCTAAAAGTGAATTTCCGTGTTCTAACGGAAGTAATAAAGAATAATACTCTGCATTTTGAGTAGAACCAAAGGTTAATTTACCTGCCCAAGCAATAAAAATAACAAAAATATTAAAAAGCAATAAGTACAATGGAAACAACCAAATTGCTTTCTTTAAATGTTTTTCTCTATTGTTTTCTAAAACCATAACTTGAAACTGACGTGGTAATAAAAATATAGACATAAAAGATAAAGCAATCATAAAAAACCAATTAAAACCATCTTCTATACCACTTAGTGTAGTTAGCTCTTTAAAATTTTCTGTATTTGAAATTTTATCATAAATATCTGTTGTACCATCAAACAAGTAAAATGTAATATACCCACCAATAATGGTGAAGAAAACCAATTTTAAAACAGACTCAAAAGCAACTGTAGCAACAATTCCCTTATGTTTTTCTGATGCATCTGTATTTTGGGTTCCAAAAAAAGCAGCAAAAACAGCTAATAATAAAGCAACGTAAAAAGTAGAATCGTCAATAATTGATGTAGAAATATAACTCGTATCATCAGACATAATTTCAAATGTTTCAGAAACTGCTTTTAATTGTAAAGAAATGTAAGGCAAAGTACCAAAAAGGCAAATAATTGTGACCAAGGCTCCTAAAAAACGATTGTTTCCGTAGCGCAAAGAAATAAAATCTGCAATGGAAGAAATTTTATGCTGTTTAGAAATTCTAATAATTTTTCGAAGCACAATAATCCATAAAGGCGCCGCAATAACAGGCCCTAAATAAATTGGTAAAAAGTTAATTCCGGAATTTGCTGCAATTCCTACACTACCATAATAGGTCCATGCAGAACAAAATACAGCTAAAGACAAAGTATAGACATAAGGATTATTTACCCACTTACTTTGTCGTTTTTTTTCAGCAAGAAAAGCAATGTAGAACAACACCGCTAAATAAATAATTATAATGACTATTAAAGTAAAACTATTCATAATGACGATTTAAGACGATAAATGAAATTACAATAGACAATAACCAAATAGAAAATATTGAAAAATAAAATGTAGGAATCCCCCAAATTGCTCCTTCAAAATTAAAAACAAGGACAAAGGGTATATTAAACATTAAAAACAATGCAATTGATAATACAATTAACTTCTGCTCATGTCTTTTTTTCATTGATTTACTTTGAACCTTAAAAATAATAAAAAAATCAGCACTACAAGTTGTAATGCTGATTTCTAACTAACTTATTTAAAACTATATTTTATATTTTAAAAGAAAACATAAAAATGGTTCTGTTTAATGATCAGAAGCTTCTCCTGCTCCAGATGGTATTCTTATACTTTCTACCATTTCTTGCACATTTTGTGGTGGCGCTGCCGTAACTCTAGAAACGACTACAGAAATAACCACATTAACAAACATTGCAATAGTTCCAAAACCTTCAGGAGAAGTACCAAACCACCAATCTTCTTGTGTACCGCCGCCAAACATGTCTAATTTAAATTTCATCATGTAAAAAAGCATCAATACAATACCTACAATCATTCCTGATATCGCTCCTTCTTTATTCATTTTTTTATCAAAAATCCCCAAAACAATCGCTGGAAAGAAAGAAGCGGCTGCCAAACCAAATGCTAATGCAACCACGGCGGCGACAAACCCTGGCGGATTAATACCAAAGTACCCTGCAATTAAAATTGCTACAAAAATTGCTATTCTTGCTGCCATTAACTCTGCTTTATCTGAAATATCTGGTTTTAATTGTTTTTTAATTAAATCATGAGAAACGGATGTTGAAATTACCAGCAATAAACCTGCTGCTGTAGATAAAGCTGCTGCTAATCCACCCGCTGCAACTAAGCCTATTACCCAATTTGGTAACTGTGCTATTTCCGGATTTGCCAATACCATAATATCTCTATCTACATACAATTCGTTTTTAGCAGACATATTAGAATTTGAAATCAATCTTTCTCCAAATGTACCTCTATCTTCAGTATATATAGGTTTTTTACCATCTAAGGCATTCCCTGCAACATATTGAATTTTACCATCACCATTTTTATCTGTCCAAGAAATTAACCCTGTGTTTTCCCAGTTTTTAAACCATACCGGAATTTCTGAATATTCTTTTTCACTTACTGTTTCTATTAAATTGGTTCTAGAAAAAACTGCAATTGCAGGTGCTGTAGTATATAAAATAGCGATTAAAAGCAACGCATATCCTGCAGATTTACGTGCATCTTTTACTTTAGGTACCGTAAAGAAACGAACAATAACATGCGGTAATCCTGCTGTACCGGCCATTAATGCTAATGTGATTGCAAAAACATCCCAAGTAGATTTAGAACCAGAAGTATATTCTTTAAACCCTAATTGTGTGTGTAAAGCATCTAATTTATCTAAAAGATAAGTACCATCTTCTACAGTACTTCCCATTCCTATTTGCGGAATTAAATTCCCCGTCATTTGTACAGAGATAAAAAACGCTGGTACCATAAAAGCAAAAATCAATACACAATATTGAGCTACCTGTGTATAAGTAATTCCTTTCATCCCTCCTAAAAGAGCAAATACCAAAACTACTGTCATACCAATTAAAACGCCATAAATAATATCTACTTGTAAGAACTGAGAAAAAACAATTCCTACTCCTCTCATTTGTCCTGCTACATAGGTAAAAGACACAATTAAAGCACATATTACGGCCACTGTTCTTGCTGTGTTTGAGTAATACCGATCTCCAATAAAATCTGGTACTGTAAACTTACCAAACTTACGTAAATAGGGAGCTAACAATAGCGCTAAAAGCACATATCCACCGGTCCATCCCATTAAATAAACAGAGCCATCATACCCTGCAAAGGAAATAATACCTGCCATACTAATAAATGAGGCGGCACTCATCCAATCGGCAGCAGTTGCCATACCATTTGCTAAAGGAGAAACACCTCCGCCAGCTACATAAAATTCTTTTGTTGAGCCCGCTCGAGCCCAAATTGCGATTCCAAAATATAGGGTAAAAGAAATCCCTACTAATATCCATGTCCAAGTTTGTACACTCATAATATTTTATTTTATTTTTAGTTAAGGATTAGATTTACTCGTCGAAACCGTATTTTTTATCTAGCTTATTCATTAATCGTATGTAAACGAAAATTAAAATCACAAATACATAAATCGATCCTTGTTGGGCAAACCAGAAACCTAGTTTAAAACCACCAAGCCTTATGGTATCTAATGCTTCTCTAAATATTATTCCGCATCCGAAGGATACTACAAACCATATTATAAGTAGTATTGTTAAATACTTAATATTTTCTTTCCAATACGCCGAGGCGTTTTTTTGTTCATCACTCATATTGTTCGTTTTTATAAATAGATCATTGCTTGTAAGGTTACAGCACTTGTTGAAGTTCCGAAATCTTGATTTTTATACTCTAAGGTTAATTTAGAATTATGTCCGCTCATATAGGCATTAATACCTAATCCTAAAATGTTTCTATTGTTAGAAGTAGCATCGTAGCTATTACTACCATAAGAAGCATAAGGTTGAAATCTTGTTTTTGTTTTATCACCAGCAAAAACATATCCTATGTGTGTATACACCATATTACCAGTACCATAAGCACTGTATAAATAATTTTCTCCGTAGTCATTAGATTGATATGTAGCGTACGCAGTTAAAGCGCTTCCATCATCACCCAATGGAGCGTCATAAAAAGCGTCTATAGCAAAAATGGAAACATCTTCTCCTACAGTATTTCCACTTTCTATTTTCACAGTACCTTTTGGATGTAAGAAAAATCCGGCACCTATATTAAATACTTTTTTTCCACCAAGATACGTTCCTACCTTATAAGGTAAAAAGTTAGATTCTTGATCTAATAGGTTGTATTCAAAATACCCTGCAAAAGTTTTACCAGCTTCTTTAGTGCCCAATAAGTTTGCGCCTCCATACACCGCTTGTCCACTTACGGCAGGTCTAGCGTCTAACCCGTTTATTATTGCGTCATTTACGGCAACTCTATATTGTAGTTTCCCAAATTTACCTTTCATAAAAATCCCCACATGTCTTGCAAATTGATCTGACAACCCAATGGTAGCCCAAGATTGACGATTATTATCTAAGGTCATCATGTTTAAGGTACTTTGATTGTTTAATCTAGAGATACCATTAAAATAATGCAAACCTCCACCTATAGCATGGTTTTTACCTAAATTATATTGTGCCCAAGCCGCATGTAAGAAAAGTTGAGATACTTCTCCTTTACCTGTTGGTGAGAGTGAACCTGCGTTTAAACTATTTAAACCAAAATGTGTTAAGAGTAAAAATTTATCTGTAATTTGAGAAAACATGAGAACACGCGCTCTTCTTAAATTAAAACTTGTTTTACTAGAAGTTGCAGGTGCATCATTATTATAAGTTGCTTGTACTTGCGCCCAAGAAATTAAACGAAGGTATTTTTTGCCGTCCTCATCAAATTTAATTTTTAGTCCGCCATTATAGTCTGGAGACCCTTGTGCTATAAGAAACTGAAAGGAGGCTAGAAAAAATCCTAGCAATAGTAATCTTTGCTTTTTCATGAAATTAATTGTTTAGTTAGTGAATCATTGATTTTGTGTGCACTGCTAAACTCCTAAAAACAATCTGTTTAAAAAAAATTACTATATTTTTATGTTAATTTTATATACTAATCTTTAAAACGCTCCCATTTAATAAGCATAAACTTGTCCCCTAACTCGGTGACTACAACGCCAGCTCCCTTTATATTTTCTGAATTACTAAAATAAACACCTAGTTCTCTTGCATTTAAAATCTTATACGTTGAATGATATTTAGAATTATAAGGTCTTTTAATATTATATTTTTTTACCCAATTCATAATACTTACGTGAGAAACTCCTAAAATTCGCTCAATTTCCCGATAGGTTAATCCCTCTAGATATAGCTGTAAAGATTTGTTAACATAATAGTCGTCTATCTTTTTACCAATCTTATTTACAGTAAAAAAGTAATTACATTTTTTACATTTATATCGCTGTCTATTATTAATAATACCACTTTTAATGTATTTATCTGAATTACAATTTGGACAACAATCTATCATAACATATATCAATTTAGCATAAATATAGTAATTTAGCAATATAAAATCAACATATTTGTTAAAAATTTAATTATTTAAAACAAAAAAAGCCCTACAATAATGAATATCACTAATTACTAAGACTTATTTTACTAAATTGAAAAAACAGGAAAATTAGCTTTGTATACATTTACAACGACTGCTACTTCATATAGTAAAACAAAGTTTTTTTAAATGTTAGTAATGTTTATAAAAATATCTGTAATAATTTCATCAATATTTATACTACCTTTATTTTTATTTAAAATTAAATAAAAACTACGAAACATCTAAACTTACAATTTGTTAATAGACTCATTTTTTACTTATTGGCACATTATATTATTATTTTTTACGGTAGCCATTTTATATTCTTCCGTAGGTTTTGGTGGTGGCTCTAGCTATTTAGCTATTTTGGCATTAACAGGAATCGTTTTTACACAAATTAGAGCAACTGCTTTGTTGTGTAATATTGTTGTAGTCTCTGGAAATGTATTTTTATTTTATCATCAAAAGAAAATTGATCGGAAAAAAGTAATTCCTCTTATATTACTTAGTATTCCGTTTGCTTTTTTAGGTGGAAAATTAAAAATTAGTCAGCATTTCTTCTTTATTCTTTTGGGCTTCACCTTATTATTTGCTGCAATAACCATGTGGATTTCTAAAAAAATTATTTCTTCGGATGAAAAAAAAGTCAATCTAAAACCTATTAAAAATGCTAGTTTTGGTGGAATTATTGGTTTTATATCTGGAATGGTTGGCATTGGTGGAGGCGTATTTTTAGCTCCACTTCTACATCTTACTAACTGGGATACCCCTAAAAAAATTGCCGCTACAGCTAGTGTTTTCATTTTAGTAAATTCTATAGCCGGTTTGTTGGGTCAATATTCAAATCCTGATTTTATAATTGACTGGAACTTAACTTCCATTTTATTAGTTACGGTTTTTATTGGAGGACAAATAGGTAGCAGAATGAGCAATAACTATTTTACACCTATTCAACTTAAAAAAGCTACTGCTATTTTAATTGCTTTTGTGAGCTTGCGTATTCTTTGGAAATACCTTTTTTAAAATAACCGCAGAGTGCTCGAATAATTAGAGCAGAGTACCAAAGAGAAAAACTTTCATTCGCTACATCATAAGATTTAGTCTCTTTTTCATGTTTCTTGTTTCTAAAACTTTAAAAACTAAACCCAATAAAAATTGTGTATTATCAACAATCAAAATATCTTTGGATTCATCAATTATAAAAAATAAAAAATGTTAGGAATTCTTTTCACATTATTAATGTTGGTTTTATTACAAGCCGTTCTTGGTTTCGATAATTTACTTTACATATCCTTAGAATCTAAAAAAGCACCAGAAGCAGATCAAAAAAGAGTAAGAAAGGTCGGTATTTTAATCGCTATTGTATTAAGAATTATTTTACTTTTTGTGTTAGTTTCTATTATCGATTTTTTTCAGGATCCTTTTTCTTTTTTATCCGGAGGAATAAAAGATGTTATTCATTTTGCTTTTAACGGACATAGTATCATTGTTTTATTAGGTGGAGGATTTATTATCTATACAGCTATTAAAGAGATTTGGCACATGATTTCTACCAAAGGCCTTGAAGTTTCTGATATGGCTACAGGCAAAAGCACCAAATCTGCAAATGCCGTTATTACAAGTATCGTTATTATGAATCTAGTTTTCTCTTTCGATTCTATTTTAGCTGCAATTGGTCTAACTAGCGAAATAGAAAGCGCTACAACTGCTTTTATTGTAATGGCCATTGCCATTGTTATAAGTGGTTTATTAATGCTTGTAATGGCTGATAAAATTTCTACCTTTTTGTCTAAAAACAGAATGTACGAAGTACTTGGTTTATTTATTCTTTTTATTGTAGGAATAATGCTAGTAACAGAAGGCGGACATTTAGCTCATATTAAAATATTTGGTGAAGAAATTGTACCAATGAGTAAAACAACATTCTATTTTGTTTTAGCTATTTTAATTATTGTAGATGTTGTGCAAGGAAAATATCAAAAGAACTTATTAGCAAAAGCAAAGAAATAACACCAAATTAAAACATATAAAAAGCCGCTGTAGTTAAATACAACGGCTTTTTTTATGTTTGCTTTTACCTAAATAACTATCTACTTTGCCTCCAAACCATGTCTATAGTAATTGCACTTGATAGTATTACAATCTTATTTGAATCATCAGCAAAATCAGTATTTAAATCTACTTTATATTTATCTGCTGTAGTAAAAACTTCTTTCAGAGGTCCATTCCATTTTTTGCTTATTGTTCCTATTTGTTTATCGGAAGAATCATTTATTTGAAAGTTCCAAGCTTTCATATCTCCAGTTATTACAGCTAAAAGCTCTTCTGATCTATTATAAATTTTAAAAGTTGGTTTTAATAATTTAAATTTTTGTTTGATTGTACCAATAGTATTGCCTTTAGGATCATCAATACGAATTGTAGACATATAGAAAGTCCAACCTCTAGATATAGATGCTAGTATATTTCCTTTTACATCTTTTATTTCTAGCAGAAAAGGCAACATACTCTTGTTTAATAATAATAACCTAAGCGCTTTTTCTCCTGAAGTTAGTGTTTGATTTACAGAACCAACCTCATTTCCTTTATCGTTAAATACTTTATAACAATTTTTAAACTTAAAAATATTGACTTTTTCGTCTATAAAGTATGTTTTTAAATCAAAAAAATTTGAATTCATTTATTTTATTTTTAATAATCGGAATAATGTTTTTCACCCAATGTTTATTATTATTCGTTGTTTTGTTTTTGAGGTAATCTCATTTTGCTCTAACGTTAAGCATGTTTTATTTATAAACAGAATGCAAGATATAACGTATTTGTAATAAAATTAGTCAGTTCTTTTAAGAAATTGTAGAAGCTATAACTAGAAATTCTGTCATTTTTATTTAAATGTAGATAACGGTTTATAGTTCTACAAAGTTGTGGTTTATGTGAATGGTTTTTTTTTAAGGAAATTGAAGTGTGCTAAATTGAAAATCCCTATACCAAATATAAAAACAGCAATTTCAAATATGCTTTATTGTTAGTAGTTTTTTATTTTCTCTCCTTTTATTGGTGAATAATTCTTTTTCAATTCTCCATTTACAAATATTTCAGAAAAATAGCTTTTTACTCCAGTAGCTTTATTAGTATTTTCTATATTTTGAATATGATAATGTAAATGTGGTTCTGATGAGTTTCCTGAATTTCCACAAAGCCCTAATAATCCCCCTTGCTTTACTTTTTGCCCCATTTTAACAGCAATAGAATTTTGCTTGAAATGCTCAAAGAATAAAAACTCATTATTTTCGGTTCTTAATATAACTGAATTTCCAGGAATATAAATTGGATTTAATTCACCAGGAATATTATCTTTTATTCCATTTACAGCCAGAACAACTTCCGCATCACAAGGTGCAATCAATTCTTTTCCAAAAGCATAATAATCTTCGTTTGTTTTTCCATCCGTTTTAAAAGACTTTCCATTTTCACCAGTAATCACAATGTCAAAAGCATTTTTTTGAGCTTCGTTTTCAACGTGATAATTTAAATCTTTTGTGTCTCCACCCCAAAATATTGTCCATTCTTCTTTGAATGGTAAAATCATTTCAGTTGTATTTCTTTCAAGATTTGGTAGATTACTTTCTTTAAAAGGTTTAACAAACAAACCGTCTATTTTTCCGTTTTTGTCAAGTGAAATATTTACAAGAAATAGAGCTTGCTCAAAATTTGTTTTGTAAGAAGCATAAGTTCCGTTTTCATATTTTATAAATTCTCTTTTTTCAATTTTCCCTGCTTGCCTTTTAAGTCTTTCAAGAAAGTTAGTCGTTCTTTCTATTGGTAAAGCTGATTTCATTTTTATTGAAAACAGTTCGAAAACATTGTGATATTCGTCTATATTATAAAATTTCTGAAAATCCGCTGAAACCTTTTTAGAAGTCTCTTTTTCTGTCTGTCCGAAACTCAATAATGGAATTAAAGTTAATAATATAAATCGTAATTTTTTCATCTCTGCTAATTGTCGTGTAATTACTAGAAAACGGCATTAAACCATATAAAACTTAACTTAATGTATTTTAAAACTCCTATCCTATTTCCGCAATACTATCTTTTAATCTTTGTGTAACAATTTGCAAAATTCTTCTATTTATTTCTGATGCTTTATCAGCATAAAAAGTAAATTCATCCGAAGAAAAATGACCAATAATTATCCCTAAAGTAAAGTTCTTATAATTATTATCCGTTTTAAAAACAGCAGTAATTTTACTTCTTCTTTTCTTATCCGTTAAATCTGTAAAATCTACTTTTCTTTTTATAAGATGGTGCTTAAATAAACTAATCAACAAGTTATGTTGCATTTTTATAACAGGTCTTAAAACTTCATTCTGAAATTTTTCCATTTCAGAAGTTCCTTCATTCACTAAATCCGTTAATACTGGTCTCTCTTTTTTATTCATCTAATAATTGATCTAATTCTAATTGATAATCATATTGTAAATCTTCATGCAACGTTGCAATTGCTTTTTTTATTAGAACAACTTGCCTATCAAAAGTATTTGTTAACCTTGGACTCTTTTTTATAGAAGGTTTAAATGCCTTTAATTTTACACAAAAATAAAGTAATAAAGCTACCTCGGTTTCCTTCTTCTTAGAATACCGAATAAACTTTTTAGTAAGGGTTAAAATCTTTCTTACACTTTTTCTAATATAGAAATAACTCTTGGTATTAATCTCAGAAAAAAGCACATCCATTTGATCTTTTACACTTTGTATATATTGCTCTTCATCATGAGATTCGAATAACAAATACGTTAGTAATTCTTTATTCTCTTTTTTAAATTTTGATAAATGCAAACACAACTCTTTCAGCTCATTGGCAGACTTATGAGAAAGTTCGTCTTTTAATTGTTTTAAGGTAACTGCTTTCATCAACTTTAATTTTTTACAAGATAAAAAAAACCTCACAATAGTTGCCGAAATAAATGCAGCATTAACTGTGAGGTTTGTATTTAAGTTTCCGCTATCGCGGGATAATAATCTTACTGAATACTTGGTACGTTTACTACTTCATTTACATCAGCATCATAATCTACACCAGCTACTTTAAAACCAAAAAGGTTGTAAAAATCGTTGCTATACCCTTCTAAATCTCCAATTTCTGATAAGTTTTCTGTAGTTGCAGTTTCCCAAAGTTTGTTCACTTCTGCTTGTACATCTTCTCTCATTTCCCAATCGTCAATTCTAATTCTTCCTTTTTCATCCAAAGCCAAATCACCTCCAAATAAACGCTCGCTATACAAACGCTGAATTTGTTCGATACAACCTTCGTGAATTCCTTTTGCTTTCATCACTTTATACAATAAAGAAATATATAAAGGAATTACAGGAATTGCAGAACTTGCTTGTGTAACTAATGCTTTATTTACAGAAACATACGCTTTTCCACCAATCGATTTTAAATCGTCTGTAATTGTAAAAGCAGTTGCCTCTAAATGATCTTTTGCTGCACCAATTGTTCCGTTTCTATATACTGGTTTTGTAACTTCTGGGCCAATGTATGAGTAAGCTACTGTTGTTGCTCCTTCTGCTAATAAGTTTTCAGATTGTAATGCATCCATCCACATTTTCCAATCTTCTCCACCCATTACGTTTATCGTATTTTCTACATCATCTCCTTCTGCAGGTTTTATAGAAATTTCTGAAACTTTACCTGTATGGAAATCTACTGTTTTGTTAGAAAAATCTCCTCCGATTGGTTTTAAAACCGATTTGTATCTTTTTCCTGTTACTGGATGTGTTCTTACTGGTGATGCTAAACTGTAAATTACTAAATCAATCTGACCTAAATCTTCTTTGATTAAGTTTACAACTTGTTCTTTTATTTCATTAGAAAATGCATCTCCGTTAATACTTTTTGCATATAAACCTGCAGCAATTGCTTGTTTTTCAAAAGCAGCTGTATTGTAAAAACCTGGTGAACCTGGTCTTCCTTCTGTTGCTGGTTTGTCAAAGAAAACACCAATTGTAGCAGCATCAGAACCAAATGCGCTAGATATTCTTGAAGCCAATCCAAATCCTGTAGAAGCACCTATTACTAATACTTTTTTTGCGCCTTCTATTTTTCCTTTCGATTTTACATATTCTATTTGATTGATCACGTTTTGCTCACATCCTGTTGGGTGCGATGTTAAACAGATAAATCCTCTTGTTCTTGGTTCTATAATCATGGTTGTTAGTTTTTTGCTACTAATAAAGACCTCACAAGTTTTTAAAACCTGTGAGGTCTAATCTAATCGATTTGCTTTTATTTCTGTGCTAAAAAAGAATTTACATTCTCTTCAATTCTATTTAATACATTATCTGTAGTCGCTTTTACAAAAGCTTCTCCAGTAATTTGTTCGTATAATTCTATATATCTGTTAGAAATTTCGATGACTTTATCATCTGTCATTGCCGGAATTTGTTGTCCGTCTTTTCCTTGAAAACCGTTTTCAATTAACCACTGACGTACAAATTCTTTAGACAATTGTTTTTGAGCTTCTCCTTTATCTTGTCTTTCTTGATACCCATCAGCATAAAAATAACGAGAAGAATCTGGTGTATGAATTTCATCAATCAATACAATTTTACCTTCTTTTGTTTTCCCGAATTCGTATTTAGTGTCTACTAAAATCAATCCTCTTTTTGCTGCAATTTCAGTTCCTCTTGCAAATAAAGCTCTTGTATAGTTTTCTAATACAATATAATCTTCTTCAGAAACAATTCCTTTTGATAAAATATCTTCACGAGAAATATCTTCGTCATGCTCACCATTATCTGCTTTAGTAGATGGTGTAATTAAAGCTTCCGGAAATTTATCGTTTTCCTTTAATCCTTCTGCCATTTCAACTCCACACAAAGTTCTTTTACCTAATTTGTATTCACGAGCTGCATGACCAGACATATAACCACGAATTACCATTTCTACTTTAAAAGGCTCACATAAATGACCAACGGCAACGTTTTCATCTGGGTTTGCAATTAACCAATTAGGAACAATATCTGCGGTATCATTCATCATTTTTGTGGCAATCTGATTTAAAATCTGACCTTTAAAAGGAATTTGACGTGGTAAAACAACGTCGAAAGCAGACAATCTATCTGTTGCAATCATTACCAAAAGAGCATCATTTATATTATAAACTTCTCTTACTTTACCTATATATACAGACTTTTGGTTCGGAAATTTTAAATTAGTATTGTTAATTGTATTCATTATATGTTATGTTGTTGTGGGCGCAAAAATAGGCTTTCAATTTCTTTTTTTTTCTGATTTGAAGTAGTTTTTTATCTGTTGTCTTTCTAAAGAATAAACTTTGGTATTATTTTCAATCTCTTCAAGGATAATTAATGCTGCTGTTTTTAAATTAGAATTATCTGAAATTAGCATTTCGTTTTTACTAATTTGATAAAAAACCCTTAATAATTCTTCTAAAACGAACACATTTAATCCTTCTATTTTCGTTTTTAAATCATCTATACTTAAATCTAATAATTCATAAAAGCCAAAATCTAATTTCCCCTTTAAATCCTCATTAAAAGATTGTAATGAAAAAACGTCATCATCATCTTTTGCTATTTTAGAGAGTGTTTTTCTTAAAAATAGGGTTATTTTCTGTATTTCTCTTTCTAAAAAATCATTTCTATACTCCATATCATATAAAAACTATTCTGTTTCTATACTTTTATAAGCACTAATAATTTTTCTAACCAATCGGTGTCTTACCACGTCTTTGTCATCTAAATGTACTTGCGCAATTCCGTCAATATCTTTTAAAGCTAATAAAGACTCTTTTAAGCCAGAAACCTGCTTTCTTGGTAAATCTATCTGACCAGGATCTCCCGTAATAATAAACTTTGCACTTTTTCCCATTCTTGTTAAAAACATCTTCATTTGATTATGAGTTGTATTTTGGGCTTCATCTAAAATTACAAATGCGTTGTCTAAAGTTCTACCACGCATAAATGCCAAAGGTGCAATTTGTATCACCCCTTTTTCTAAATAAGATTCTAAACGTTCATGCGTAATCATATCTCTTAAAGCATCATATAAAGGTTGCATGTAGGGATCTAATTTTTCTTTTAAATCTCCTGGAAGAAATCCTAAATTTTCACCAGACTCTACTGCGGGTCTTGTTAAAATTATTCTTCTAACTTCTTTCTCTTTTAAAGCTTTTACTGCCAAAGCAACCGCTGTATAGGTTTTTCCTGTACCGGCAGGACCAACGGCAAACAACATATCATTCTTTGCCATTAAAGTAACCATTTTACGCTGGTTTTCAGTTTGAGCTTTAATTAACCTGCCGCTAACACCATGTACCAAAACTTCTTTGGCATTTTTAGCAGCAGCTGTTTTTTCTTCGTTTCCGTTAGATGTTAAAATTTGTTCTATACTGTTTTCATCTAACTTATTGTATTTATTAAAATACTTTATCAAACGTTCTAACCGAGTTTCAAACTCATCTAAAATTTCTGGGTCTCCATAAATTTTTAATTTAGATCCTCTAGCAACGATTTTAATTTTTGGAAAGTATCTTTTTAACTGTTCAATAGTACTGTTTTGTGCTCCGAAAAAATCTTTAGGACTAATTTCTGTAAGCTCTATAGTGCGTTCGTTCAAATGATTAATTTTTATTAATAAATTACATTTTTATTTCAACTAAAAATAGCTAATAAATTTTCTAAAATGATTAGATTTGCGTAAAATAATTAACAACTTTTACACATTTAATTAACAGCCCTTTTTTAATGCCTATAATCACCTTAACAACAGATTTTGGAACAAAAGACCACTTTGTAGGCGCTGTAAAAGGAGCTATTTATTCTGAGCTACCCGATGCTAAAATTGTAGATATTACACATGAGGTTACTCCTTTTAACATTACCGAAACCGCATATATTTTAAAAAATTCTTATAAAAGTTTTCCAGAAGGAACCATACACATTGTTGGTGTAGATTCAGAATTAAGTGATGATAACAAACATATTGCTATTGAATTAGACAATCATTATTTTGTGTGTCCGGATAACGGATTAATCTCTATGATTGCTTCTGAAATCAATCCAACAAGAATTGTTGAAATTAATATTCATGACAGAGTAGAAAGTAGTTTTCCTGTATTAGATGTTTTTGTACAAGTTGCTTGTTTTATCGCCAGAGGCGGAAATTTAACGGTTATTGGCAAAGAAATTAAAGAATACAAAAAGTTAGTTGAAATTCAGCCAAAAGTAAATCAAGATAAAAATAAAATTATTGGTGGCGTTGTTTATATAGATAATTATGGAAACGTAATTAGTAATATTAGCACAAAAATGTTTAGTGAAATAGGCAAAGGACGCCGTTTTAAAGTAAGTGCTAGTCGTTATCATTTTACCAAAATATTTACAAAATATAATGAAGTAACAGGCGATAGTGCTCATGACAACATAAAATATGATGGAAGTAGATTAGCCATTTTTAATTCTGCTGGCTATTTAGAAATTGCGGTATACAGAAGTAATTTAGAAACGGTTGGTGGGGCATCTACCTTATTAGGATTAAATTATAGGGATTCGATTACCATTGATTTTATTAATGATTCTCAACCTGATTTTACACCTTTAACATAATAGAATGTTTGTACGAATAGTAAAAATGAGTTTTCATACAAAGAACATTAAAGAGTTTTTAATACTGTTTGAAGAAAAAAAAGCTTTGATTAGAGCTAGTAAAGGATGTAATTTATTAGAATTATATCAAGATAAAAAGAACCCAGAAATCTTTTTTACCTATTCTTATTGGGAACAAGAAAAAGATTTAGAAAATTACAAAAACTCGCTACTTTTTAAAGATGTTTGGGCAAAAACAAAATTATTTTTCAATGAGAAACCTCTTGCTTGGAGTGTGGATAAAAAAGTTAGCTTACAATAAACAATAAAGACAAATAATAATAAATAATGGATTTCGATTTTACTACATTCCCTGTTTTAGAAACAGACAGATTAACATTAAGAGCGTTAAACTTAGATGATGCAAAAGCAATTTTTGGTTTAAGAGCAAATAAAGAGGTAAATGAATATATACAAAGAGTACCACCAAAAAATCTTTCAGAATCTAGAGCTTTTATCGATGAAATTTCTAATTTAATTACTGATAACCAAGGTATATTCTGGGTTCTAGAATCTAAAAACAGTGCTGAATTATTAGGTACAATTGGTTTACGAAATTTTGATGTTGCAGATAATTATGCAGAAATTGGGTATGAAATTCATCCTGATTATCAAGAAAGAGGTTACATGACGGAGGCTTTTGAAGAAGTATTAGAGTATGCTTTTGAAAAAATGGAATTAAAAACTATTGAAGCTTTTACACACAAAAATAATCTTGCTTCTATTACGTTATTACATAAACTAGATTTTGACTTGCAAATAGAAAGAACAGACGAAGGTTTTGAAGATAATAGAATTTACAAGTTAGAGAAATAAAAACTAGAACCAAGAGACAAGATCAAAAAGTCTTCGACAAGCTCAGACTGACATCAAAAATATTAATTGGTTATTGAAATTAATTTAATAACATCTTAAAACCTAAGAACAATTAAAAAAAACAATGTCACACTGAGCCTGTCGAAGTGCTTTTGATGAAGAAAATTAGTCTTAGACAAGCCTCGAATGACATTTTATAAATTCATTATCATTTAAAATGAACATAATCGTATTTCTATCAACAAAATTAGAAATAAAAAGAACCAAGTAAACGTATAAACTATTTTACATTGATATCAATCCTTAAAAAAGAATTCAACTCATTTTTCTCAAGTACTATTGCCTATTTAGTTATTGGTGTTTTCTTGTTGATGAACGGTTTATTTTTATGGGTTTTTAAAGGAGACTTTAATATATTAAACGCAGGTTTTGCAGATTTAAATTCGTTTTTCTTTTTTGCTCCTTGGGTATTTCTATTTTTAATTCCGGCAATAACCATGAAAAGTTTTGCAGACGAATTAAACAGCGGCACCATAGAGCTCTTAAAAACAAAACCAATTTCCGACTGGCAAATTGTGTTGGGAAAATTCTTGGCTTCACTCCTATTGGTTGTAGTGGCTTTAATACCAACCCTAACCTATGTTTATACAATATACCAATTAGGAAACCCTATTGGAAACCTAGATTTCGGTAGCACAATTGGCTCTTATCTTGGCTTATTATTTTTAGCAGCAACCTATACTGCTATTGGTTTATTTACATCTACACTTTCTAAAAACCAAATAGTCGCTTTTATTTTAGGTGTTTTTATTACCTTCTTTTTGTATTATGGTTTCGATGCCATTTCCAATTCTCTTGGTAATGACTTAACCATTAAAAAAATGGGAATAAACGAACATTTTAAAAGTATTTCTAGAGGTATTATAGACTCAAGAGATATTGTATACTTTTTAAGTGTTACTATTTTCTTTTTATTCATTACTAAAATACGTCTAGACAATGAATAAGAAACTAAAAAATATAGCAATATTAATTATTGGATTGATTTTTTTAAATATTATCAATCAATCATTTTATAAACGTTTCGATTTAACTGCAGATAAACGTTACACTCTTTCTAAAACTACAGAAAAAATTATTTCTAAAGTTGATAAACCACTATTTATCTCTGTTTATTTAGAAGGTGATTTTCCTTCAGAATTTAAAAGACTTCAGGTAGAAACTCGTCAGTATTTAGAAGAGTTAGCCATTAAAAACCCAAACATAAAAATAAATTTTGAAGCTCCAGATAACCAGCGAGAAAACCTAATTAAACGAGGTATGCTGCCAAGTCAACTAACAGTAGAAGAGCAAGGGAAATTATCTGAAGCTATTATTTTTCCTTGGGCAGAAATAACTTACGGCAAAAAAGCCACCATTGTATCTTTGCTTCCAAATGCAATTGTGGCATCTCAAGACGAACAGTTGCAAAAAGCCATTGAAAATTTAGAATATAGTTTTTCTAATGCTATTAATTCCGTTACTCAAAAAAAACAAAAAAGTATTGCCGTAATTACCGGAAATGGAGAATTACCAGACATTTATCAATATAGTTTTTTAAGTGAAGTTGCTAAGAAATATAAGCTAGCAAAGTTTACCTTAGATTCTGTAACAACCAATCCGCAGCAAACATTAAAAGATTTAACCTCTTTAGATTTGGCTATTATTGCTAAACCTACTCAAAAATTTACAGAGAAAGAAAAACTAACTTTAGATCAATTTATCGCCAATGGCGGAAAAACATTGTGGATGTTGGATAATGTGCAAGCAGATCAAGACAGTTTGTTTACTTCCGGTAAAATGTTGGCATATCCAAGAGATTTAAACTTAACAGATCTGTTATTTTCTTACGGAATTAGAATTAACACTACGTTGATTAAAGATTTATATGCTGCTCAAATTCCATTAGCCACTGGTAAAGTTGGCAATCAAACGCAGTTTAAAAACTTAGACTGGTTTTATCACCCCTTGGTTGGAGGAAACCCAAATCATGCCATTACAAAAAACACTTCTCCTGTTCGTTTACAATTTGCAAATCAGATTGATACTTTAAAAAATAACATAAAAAAAACACCTTTATTACTAAGTTCTACATTAACAAAAAAAGTAGGTACTCCTAGTTTTATTGAACTCCAATCAATTGCTGATGAAGTAATTGAAGATGAGTACAAAGGCGGAAATCAATTGTTTGCTGTTTTATTAGAAGGTGATTTTAAATCGGCTTATAAAAATAGAGTAAAACCTTTTGAAACACCTTTATTTAAAGACCATGCTACCAACAATAAAATGGTAATAATTTCTGATGGTGATATTGGCAAAAACCAAATTTTAAAAGAAAAACCTTTCGATTTAAATAGAGATAAATGGACAAATCAACAATTTGGAAATAAAGATTTCCTATTAAACACTGTTGATTATTTATTAGATGATGCGGGCTTAATTCAACTTAGAAACAAAACATTACAGATAAGAACTTTAGACAAAAAAAAAGCTTTTAAAGAACGTACTTTTTGGCAGTTTTTTAATGTTGTACTTCCGCTAATACTTTTATTTGCTTTCGGATTTGTTTTTAATTACTTGAGAAAGAGGAAATATAGTTAGCAGTTAGCAGTTAGCAGTTAGCAGTTAGCAGTTAGCAGTTAGCAGTTAGCAGTTAGCAAAAATAAAAACTACTCGATACAATTATCTTCATCCATAAAAAAACAGAAAACACACTCCTTTTATCATTTCAAAATGAGCGCTTTTTAGCTTTCCGACTTCGCTCAAGATAAACTCACGCGAAAATTTACAAAAGTGCAACGTATTGTGTTATCTACTCTATGAGACTTCTCCAAAAGTCGAAGTGACAATTTATACTTATTTCTGGTTACTCTAAAAATTTTTCAATTTAGTTTATCAAAAAAAATACTCAAACTCACATCACAGCTCACTGTTATTTCAAACGAAGAATGAGGAGAAGTCTCATAGCAATTTACAAACTAAAAAGAGACAAACGTTTTGTTATTTCGAAATGAGCTTTTTTGCGATTGAGAAACCTCATATACATCGTCAATATCCTTTTACAATGAACATTTGATACTTAAATACTCAACAAATCATCATGAATAAATTCATACTCTAAAACCTCCTGGACTTTTTTAGAGCTGATAATTTTCCATTCGTACACTTCATTCTCTTCAAATTCGGGTACTTCAAAATCGTTACTTAATTTTGCTATTGTATAAAATTCTCTCCTTGTTGGATGGTGATTAGAACACGCATTAAAAGTTTCATTCCAACAATCTTGAGCGATGATTTCATGAATAATTTCAATACAATCTTCTTTATGAATCATATTTACAAATCCTTTTGGTTGCGGAATTTTTCGTCCGTTTTTAAACCAATTACAAGGTTGTCTTACATCACCAAACAAACCAGCAAAACGAATAATTGTAGTTTCGAAAAAAGTATTTTCTCTAAATAAATTTTCAATTTCTGTTAACGGAGTTTTTAAAACTTCATCTTCTTCTGTCATTACTCTATTCAATCGTCCATAGACACCAGTAGAACTGATAAAGATTACTTTTTGAATTTCAGAATTTTCAATTTGTGAAATTAAATTCTCAAAACCATCCACATCTTTAGACGTAATAGCAATAATTAAAATATCTGTATGCAAGAAATCATCAAACTCTTCAAATTCGGAAATATTAACAAGATAAGGTTCAATATTATTCATTTCTAAAAGTTCTAATTTCTCTTCTGTAGTAGTAGACCCTTTTACAAAATAACCTTCATCTAACAATGAAATTGCTAAAGACTTACCTAACCAACCACAACCTAAAACACTTATTCTCCTCATAAAACTGTATCAATAAACACAAAGATACATCCGTTTATTTTAAGGTTTTGTTAACGTTTACAGTATTTTGAAATTGTAATTTTGAAAATCAATTAAAACCTAAATAACCTATAATTATGAATAAAATTATACTATCATTATTTGTAGCCATTTTTACTTTTACCGTAAATGCACAAATAAAAACACCAGCACCTAGTCCTTCTCAAAAAATAGAACAAAAAGTAGGATTGACAGATGTAACTTTAGAATACTCTAGACCTGGAATAAAAGGGAGAACTATTTTTGGAGATTTAGTTCCTTTTAATGAAGTATGGAGAACTGGCGCAAATGAAAACACTAAAATTACTTTTTCTACAGATGTAACCGTTAATGGTAAAGATTTAAAGAAAGGAACGTATGCACTATACACAAAACCAGGAAAGGATTCTTGGAACGTATATTTTTATGCGGATACAACCAATTGGGGGAATCCTGCAAAATGGGATGATGCTAAAGTAGCTGCACAAGCAAAAGCGACTCCACAAACAATGCCTATGAAAATAGAAACTTTTACGATGACATTTGATAACATTACAAATAGTTCTGCTGTTTTAGGTATTTTATGGGAAAACACATATGTAGGTTTAAAGTTTGAAACACCAACAGAATCTTTAGTTTCTAAACAAATTACCGCTGTTATGAACGGGCCTTCTGCAAACGATTATTATGCATCTGCATCTTATTATTTAGAAGCTGATAAAGATATTAAAAAAGCACAAACGTGGATTGACAAAGCTATTGAAATGACTGCTGATGCACCAAAATTCTATTTTTTACGCAAACAAGCATTAATTCATGCAAAAGCAGGAGATAAAAAAGGAGCAATTAAAGCGGCTAAAGAATCTTTAAAATACTCAGAAAAAGCGGGAAATGCTGGTTATGTAAAAATGAACAAAGCATCTTTAATAGAATGGGGAGCGATGTAAATTGATTTCCTATTTTAATAAATTTTAAAAATCTCAAGTTATCACTTGAGATTTTTTTTATGGTCTATTTTTCTAAATGCTCCTCAATATCTTCAATATGATGTTGCAATGCTCGTATGGAAATCTGTAATTCCTTTATCAATAATCCAAGAGAAATCATTAATAAAATTAATGCAAAACCAAATACCCAAGCTGCCAATATCTTTAAATGTACATAAATTAAAAACATGGTTACCACACAAAATAACAAACTAGAAATCCCGAAAATTTGCATCCACCTGGTTAAGTTTAAACGCAATTTTAAATTTTTAATTTGTCTTAGTAAAGAATGATCTTGCTTTTCTAAATAAATATCATGTAAATTTCTAATCACTGCTGCATACGCCAAAAAACGGTTCGTATATGCCAACATAATTAAAGATATTGCAGAAAATAAAAGTGCTGGTGTTGTTAATGTTAATTCTTCCATATAAAGATCAAATTTAAGAAATAATCAACATCCAGTAAAAGAATAAAATTTTAATTTTTATCATTTAGATAACTAAAAATCTAGTATTTCTAAACCCAACAAAAATAGTACATTTGCCACATGCGAATAGATATTATCTCAGTTGCCCCAAATTTATTAGAAAGTCCGTTTAATCATTCAATCATTAAACGTGCAAAAGAAAAAGGTTTGGCAGAAATTATTATTCACGATTTACGTGAATACGGTTTAGGAAATTACAAACAAATAGACGACACTCAATTTGGTGGTGGCGCTGGTATGGTAATGATGATAGAACCGATTGCTAATTGTATTAAGAAATTGCAATTAGAAAGAACGTATGATGAAGTTATTTATATGACTCCAGATGCAAAAACGTTAAATCAAAGAACAGCAAACACACTTTCTTTAAAAGAGAATATCCTTATTTTAACAGGACATTATAAAGGTGTAGATCAAAGAATTCGTGATAAATACATTACTAAAGAAATTTCTATTGGAGATTATGTTTTAACTGGCGGAGAATTAGCTGCTGCAGTTTTAGTAGACGCAGTTGTACGTTTAATTCCAGGGGTTATTGGAGACGAACAATCTGCACTTACAGACTCTTTTCAAGACAATTTGTTATCGCCACCAGTATATACAAGACCTTCAGAATTTGAAGGGATGAAAGTTCCTGATGTATTATTGTCTGGTAATTTCCCTAAAATAGATGATTGGAGAAGCGACCAAGCTTATGAAAGAACTGAAAAAATAAGACCAGACTTATTAAAGTAGTTGTAATATATAAGAAAAAGCACTTTTTAAAAACAATAAAAAATAATGGTTATTAGTTTTATCAACAAAAAATAATGACTACTTTTGCAACCGCTAAATTAACCTCTGACGAAAAAATCGTGAATGTTGCTTTACAAAATCAATTAAATTATAATATTATGGAAGCTTTAGTAAAGTTTGTACAAGACGAATTTGTAACTAGAAAAGAATTTGCAGAATTTGCAGCAGGAGATACAATCACTGTTTATTACGAAATTAAAGAGGGAGATAAAGTACGTACTCAGTTTTTTAGAGGTGTAGTTATTCAAAGAAAAGGAGTTGCAGCTTCAGAAACATTTACAATCAGAAAAATGTCTGGTACTGTAGGTGTAGAAAGAATTTTCCCTGTAAACTTACCTTCTATTCAAAAAATTGAAGTAAACAAAAGAGGTAAAGTACGTAGAGCTCGTATTTTCTACTTTAGAGGTCTTACTGGTAAGAAAGCTAGAATTACTGAAAAAAGAAGATAATTTCTTTTACATAAAAGTATTAAAAAGCGTTGTGAGAAATCACAACGCTTTTTTTAGTTCACAAATGTTTATAACTACGGTTAATAAAATGTTAATAATCAAAATGTTAAAAACCAAATAGAACTGTAGATTATTTGTATATTTATATCAGAATTTACAAAGTAATTGAAAATTGTATGTAAATACATAAAGCAACGTTCTTTATATACTATTGTTATCAGAAAAAAATAAACAAGAATTTCTTCTTATTTGAAAAAATAACATAGAAAATCAAAGCAAGATTTACGCATTGTGTAAATAGTAACTAAATCGAGGCAAGTTTAATTTTTAATGATTACAATCGAAACATTCATAAAAATTTTAAAAATAGCAGCATGCTTTCTTAAAATTAAGGATGTTTCAAAACTGAAATAGTAATAAGTAATTTCTTTCTAAAAAAAGAAATATAAAAGGAAACTTTTATTTAACCTTGTAGCAATACAAACAGTACAAAAATACTATTTCGAAAAAGCCATATCACTGCAAGAAATTGTATGATATGGCTTTTATTTTGTTTTAAACTCACATTCTTAACAATAACGTAACTTTATTATTAAATACTCATAAAAATGATATAATTAATGGTAATTAATCAACAAAAGTGTCGTTATTAATTCATAAATTTGTTCCACTTTTTTACGAAAAGCATTTCGTTAAAAAACAAATAACTTATAAAAAAATATCTCAAAATGAGTAAAATAGCTAAAATTATATACACAAAAACTGATGAAGCTCCGGCTTTAGCAACACGTTCTTTCTTACCTATAGTAAAAGCTTTTACAAAATCTTCTAACATAGAAATTGAAGTAAAAGATATCTCTTTATCTTCAAGGATACTTGCTAATTTCTCAGAATATTTAACTCCAGAACAAAAAGTAGAAGATGCTTTGGCTTTTTTGAGTGATTTTGTTAATAAGCCAGAAGCTAACATTATTAAATTACCTAATATTAGTGCTTCTGTTCCTCAGTTAAAAGAAGCAGTCTTAGAATTACAAGAAAAAGGATATGCACTTCCAAATTATCCGGATGAAATAAAAACAGATGAAGACAAAGCTGTATTAGCACTTTATAATAAAGTAAAAGGTTCTGCTGTAAACCCAGTTTTACGTGAAGGTAATTCTGACAGAAGAGCACCAAAAGCAATAAAGAATTATGCGCGTAAAAACCCACACTCTATGGGTGCTTGGTCTGCAGATTCTAAAACACATGTTGCAACAATGACAGAAGGAGATTTTAACAATAATGAAAAATCTGTAACTGTAAAAAATGCAACATCAATAAGTATTGTTCATATAGCAGAAAATGGAACTAAAACCGTTTTAAAAGAAAAATTAGATCTACTAGACGGAGAAATTATAGATGCTACTATAATGAGTAAAAAAGCATTAATTGCTTTCTTAGAAGAACAATATGAAGATTCTTTAGATAAAAATGTGTTGTTTTCTTTACACATGAAAGCAACGATGATGAAAGTGAGTGATCCAATAATTTTTGGTCATGCTGTTCGTGTATATTTTGCAGATTTATTTAAGAAACACGGAAAAACTTTTAAGAAAATTGGTGTAGATGTAAACAATGGTTTAGGAAACCTACTTTCTAAACTAAGCGAATTACCAAAAGAAAAACGTGATGAAATTAGACAAGAAATAAGATATGCTATAGATCATGGTCCTGAATTAGCTATGGTAAATTCTGAAAAAGGAATTACTAATTTACATGTACCGTCTGATGTTATTATAGATGCTTCTATGCCTGCTATGATTAGAACTTCTGGACGCATGTGGAATGCAGATGGAAAATTACAAGACACCAAAGCTATTATACCTGATAGTGCTTATGCAGGTATTTATTCTGCAACTATCAATTTCTGTAAAAAACATGGTGCTTTAGATCCTACAACTATGGGAACTGTTCCTAATGTTGGTTTAATGGCTCAAAAAGCAGAAGAATATGGTTCTCATGATAAAACTTTTGAAATAGCAGCTGACGGAAAAGTAGTTGTTATAGACGCTTCTGGAAAAACACTTTTACAACATACTGTTGAAGAAGGAGATATCTGGAGAATGTGCCAAGCGAAAGATTTACCAATTCAAGATTGGATTAAATTGGCAGTTACAAGAGCGAGAGTTTCTAGTACTCCTGCCGTATTTTGGTTAGATAAAGATAGAGCTCATGATGCTGAAATTATTAAAAAAGTAAAAAAATATTTACCAGAACATGATACTTCTGGATTGGATATTAGAATTTTATCTCCAATAAAAGCAACTGAATTCACTTTAGAAAGAATTGTAAAAGGAGAAGATACTATCTCTGTTTCTGGAAACGTTTTACGTGATTATTTAACAGATTTATTTCCAATATTAGAAGTTGGTACTTCTGCTAAAATGTTATCTATTGTTCCTTTAATGAGTGGTGGTGGATTGTTTGAAACTGGTGCTGGTGGTTCTGCTCCAAAACATGTTCAACAATTTTTAGAAGAAGATCACTTACGTTGGGATTCTTTAGGTGAGTTTTTAGCACTAGCCGTTTCTTTAGAGCACTTAGGTACTTCTAATGATAACTCTAAAGCCTTAATTTTAGCTGAAACGTTAGATGAAGCTACAGATAAATTCTTAGAAAATGATAAATCTCCTTCAAGAAAAGTTGGTGAATTAGATAACAGAGGAAGTCATTTCTACTTAGCAACCTACTGGGCAGAAGGATTGGCTGCACAAGATAAAGATGCAGAATTAAAAGCTGCTTTTTCTAAAGTTGCAACTGAATTAAAAAATAACGAAGCTAAAATTGTAGCTGAATTAAATGAAATTCAAGGAAATGCTGTAGATATGGGAGGTTATTATTTACCAAACGAAAATTTAGCTGATGCTGCAATGAGACCAAATTCTACTTTAAATATTATTTTAAACGCTATTTAGATTTCTAAATACAAATATTTTAAACAAAAGCCGATGTATAAACATCGGCTTTTGTTGTTTATAAATCTTATATAAAATCATTAGTGTCCTATAAAAAATATAAGACCTCTTCGCTTTTAGAATCAAGAACCAAGACTTTACTCTAACCACCTGAAAAACCAATCTAACTTAAACTAAAATTAGTCTACCTTTTCTCAATAAAATTATTTCAAAAAAGCAAGGGTATCATTTATAAAATACGTGAAGCCCCTTATTTTAAAAGGGATTAATAATCTAAAAAAAAATAATCGGACACTAAAACTATAAAATATTTATTTTTTTACATTATATTAAAAATTAGTATTGTATTTTTGTTTATTATTTATTTTAAATCATTAAACAAAATGTTTTATTTGAAAAAACTACTTTTCGTAACACTATTATTATTAAGCATTACTGCTTTTTCTCAAGAAAGATATACAATTAGTGGTACTGTTTATGACGATAGTAATAATGAAACTTTAATTGGAGTTTCCATATACTTTCCTGAATTAAACTCTGGAACCACAACCAATCAATATGGGTTCTTTTCTATAACCCTACCAAAAGAAATATACAAAATACAGGTAAGTTATATTGGTTTTAGTACTATAATGGAAACGATCAACCTAAAAGAAAAAACATCTAAAAACTTCTACTTAAAAGAAGAATCTGAAAATTTAGATGAAATTATTATAGAAGGTAATGTAGAAAACTTGAATGTGAGAACACCTCAAATGAGTGTTAACAGACTTACATCTGCAACTATAAAACAAATACCCGTTGTATTGGGAGAAGCAGATATTATTAAATCTTTAATCTTATTACCTGGAGTTACAAGTGCGGGAGAAGGCGCTTCTGGTTTTAATGTAAGAGGTGGTGCTGCAGATCAGAATTTAATTTTATTAGACGAAGCAATTGTTTTTAATTCGTCTCATTTATTTGGATTTTTCTCTGTTTTTAATCCAGATGTAATCAAAGATGTTAAACTATATAAAGGAGGAATTCCTGCAAAATATGGCGGAAGATTATCGTCTGTTTTAGATATTTATCAAAAAGAAGGAAACAGTAAAGAGTTTAAAGCAACCGGAGGAATTGGTTTGGTTTCATCTAGATTATTAATTGAAGGTCCTATAAAAAAAGAAAAAGTATCTTTCTTAGTTGGCGGAAGATCTTCTTACGCTCATTTATTCTTACCGCTTTTTGATAATGATAACACCGCTTATTTTTATGATTTAAACACAAAGGTAAACTACCGAATAAACGACAGAAATAGTATTTTCTTTTCTGGTTATTTTGGAAAGGATATTTTTGGAATTAGTGATAGCTTTGTAAATGAATATGGAAATAAAGTAGGAAACCTGCGTTGGAATCATCTTTTTTCTGATAAATTATTCTCTAACTTATCTTTAATTTATTCTGATTATTTCTATGGATTAACGCTAGATTTTATTGGTTTTGAGTGGGATTCTGGTATTACAAATTACAATCTGAAATACGATTTTAATCATTACATTAATAATAAATTTAAATTGAGTTATGGAATAAACAATATCTATACAAAATTTAATCCAGGAGAGATTTTGCCAAATAGAGAAGATTCTGGAATTGTTCCTAAAAAATTAATTGACAAATACTCCAATGAATTTGCTGCCTATATAGATGCTGAACACAAAATTAGCGACAAATTAAGATTGCAATACGGAATTCGTTTTAGCAACTTTACAAGATTAGGACAAGATGAATTAAATGTATACGCCAATGATGAAGCTGTAATTTATAATGAAGAATTTAAAAAATATGAATCTGCAGAGGCAATAGATACAGAATCTTTTAATAGAAGTAATGTTATTAGAAGTTTTAACAACTTTGAGCCTAGAATTTCTATGTCTTACATTTTAGATAATCATACGTCTATAAAAGCAAGTTACAATAGAATGGCACAGTATTTGCATTTATTATCTAACACCTCATCTCCTACTCCATTAGATGTTTGGACGCCAAGTGGAAAATATATAAAACCTCAACTTTTAGATCAATATGCCGTTGGGTATTTTAAATCCTTAAAAAATGGTGATTATTCCATAGAAACAGAAGTATTTTATAAAGACATTCAAAATAGAATAGATTACATAAATGGGGCCAATTTAATTGCTAATAATGAAATTGAAACCGTAATTTTAAACGGAAAAGCAAGAGCTTATGGCTTAGAATTCTTACTTAAAAAGAACGCCGGAAAGTTTAAAGGTTGGTTTGCTTATACATTATCTAAGTCAGAACAATTAACACAAGGAAGAACGGCCACCGAACCCGGAATTAACAGTGGAGAATGGTATAATACTCCGTATGATAAAACACATGATTTCTCTATAAATGCAAGTTACGAGTTGAATGAGAAATGGAAATTCAATACTAATTTTGTTTTTCAAACAGGACAACCTACAAATTACCCTGTAGGTCAATATGAAATACAAAGTTTAAATGTACCAATTTATGATGATAATAGAAGAAATGCAGATAGATTACCTGCTTATCATCGATTAGATGTTTCTGCAACCTTAACTCCTGAAAAGAATAAAAACAGAAGGTGGCAAGGAGAATGGGTTTTTGGAATTTATAATTTATATGGCCGTCAAAATGCAGCATCTATAAACTTTACACAGAATGATGAAACCTACAGAAACGAAGCGATACAAACTTCTATTTTTGGTTTAGTGCCTTCTGTAACCTATAATTTTAAATTCTAACGAGGGGTTTAAACTCCTTGAAAATAAAATATATAAAATGAAAAAACAATTTATACTTCCTTTTTTATTTATATTACTTTTTTCTAATTGTGAAAAAGTAATAGAGGTTGATGTTCCTTCTATTGAACCAAAATTAGTAATTGATGCTAGTTTTGAAGTATTCTTTGATGAAAACCCGGTAACAGCAAATACCACTGTAAAACTAAGTTTATCTGCAGATTATTTTGAAGATGAAATTCCCCCTGTTACAAATGCAACCGTTACTTTAACTAACTTATCTGATAATACTATAATTCCTTTTGTAGACACAAATGCTGATGGGAATTTTAAACCTATAAATCCTTTTATTCCTGCGGATGATATAACGTATGAATTGACTGTTATTTATGAAAACGAAACTTATAAAGGAAAAGCTACAAAAATAAAATCTACCGTTATTAATACTATTACACAAGGAGATGATACCCTTTTTTCTGATGACGAAATAGAGTTGAAAATTTTATTTTCGGACAATATAGAAGAAGATAATTACTATCTTTTTAATATTGATACCTATAATTTTGTTAATATTGAAGACACCTATTTTAATGGATCTAAATATAATTTTTCTTATTTTTATGAAGACGAAAATATTGAATTACCTAAAGAAATAGAGGTCAAATTATCTGGAATATCTAAAGAATATAACACCTATTTTTCCATTTTATTAAATCAAAGTGGAGAAAGTGGTGGTGGTCCGTTTCAATCTGCTCCAACCTCTTTGTTAGGAAACATAATTAACACCACAAACGAAACTAATTTTCCTTTAGGCTATTTTCATATTTCTGAAACAGATACTTTTACTATAAATTTAATAGATAAAGAATAGTTATTAAAAAATTAAGGGATTTAACCCCCTTGTTAAAATATCACAAAGTCCGTTTGCGTTAGGGATTGAAACCTTTCGACTTCGCTCAAGACAAGCTCTATCCTTTTTTTTTATTATTTAGATTTCTGTATTTCCTATAAATAATACCTAGAAATTGATTAGGGAAATGTTAAAATAAATGTAACCCAAAAAAAAGATATAGAGGAAAGCCGGTTAAAACGCCCAAAAAATAATTAAAAATATAGCTAAGAATTCAGTATTTTTGGCCAATGACATTTATTAAAACAACCGAGCAAGATTCTAAGTACAATCATCTAGAAAAGATGTCTGTAACAGAACTTTTAAGCAACATAAATAACGAAGACAAAACGGTACCTTTAGCTGTAGAAAAAGCATTGTCACAAATTGAAGCTTTAACCGTACAAATTGTAAATAAATTACAAAACGGCGGGAGACTTTTTTATTTAGGAGCAGGTACTTCTGGTAGATTAGGTGTTGTAGATGCCTCTGAATGTCCACCTACTTTTGGTGTTTCTCCTCAATTAGTTGTTGGTATTATAGCCGGCGGAGATATTGCTATTAGAAACGCAGTTGAGTTTGCCGAAGATTCTACGAACCAAGGTTGGTTAGATTTACAAGCACACAACATTACTAATAAAGATGCTGTTGTTGGTATTGCGGCTTCGGGTACAACGCCTTATGTAATTTCTGCTTTAGAAGAATGTAATAAAAACAATATTATAACGGGTTGTATTGCTTGTAATAAAAATAGTCCTTTAGGGCAAGTTGCACAGTTTCCTATAGAAGTTATTGTGGGACCAGAGTTTGTTACTGGAAGTTCTAGAATGAAAGCCGGAACTGCACAAAAATTAGTTCTAAACATGTTGTCTACCGTTACCATGATTCAATTAGGAAAAATTAAAGGGAATAAAATGGTAGACATGCAGCTTTCTAACAATAAACTGGTAGAAAGAGGCCAAATAATGTTAGCTAAAGAATTAAATATCGACCAAAAGAAAGCAAGTGAGTTGTTAATTAAATTTGGTAATGTTAGAAACGCTATTAAAAATTATAAAAAATGAGTACTAACTATGACTTATTAGGAAAAGGTTTAAAGTATTTAAGTATTTTACTTTTCCTTTTTATAGCTTCTCCCATAACACTTACTATGGGGTTTAAAGCTTTAAAAAAGTTTGATAATACACCTAAAGAATATCTTGCTTATCTTATTTTATTGGCAGCAGCTATCTTAGTTGTTTTTACTATTTACTTTGCTTTTAAAACGTTTAATATTCTACTTAAAGCCATTTTTAATAATTAATGAGCAATCAAAAGACTGACGGAATTATAATAATTCTCTCTTATCCTGATACGGTTGTGAGACCTGCTTATTGGGAGCCTTCAAGTAAAATTTGGCCTCTAATTGGTATTGGAGGCAAACATGCTGTACAGGCTGGACATGCAGCCTTATTATTGATTAAAAAAGAAGAACCTGAAATCAGTTATTTCGATTTTGGTAGATATATTACCACTTATAGTAACGGACGGGTTAGATGTAAAAAAACAGATCCGGAACTTGAAGTTTCTATAAATGCTAAATTTAAAAATGGAACCTTAACCAACTTAAAAGATATTTTACTTTGGATAGAAAAGCATCCAGAAAAAACGCATGGTGACGGCAGATTAGTAGCTAGTGTTCATAATGAAATTGACTTTAGCAAAGCGCATCAATTTATTCATCAATTAATTGATGAAAAAGAAATTCCTTATGGTGCTTTTATAAAAAAAGGAACCAATTGTGCCAGATTTGTAACGGATGCTATTATTACTTCTTCTTCAAATAAAAAAATTGGTAAACAACTAAAAAAGTCGAATCTATTAACACCGAGTCCTATTGGAAATGTTATTAAAGGAAATACAAACAACATAATTTATACCATTTATAAACAAGAAATTAAGGTTTATAAAAATAGATCCATTCTAAAAGAATACAAAGCTTCTTTTTTTAAGAAATTTAATAATGAACCTAATTTAATTGGCACAGAACACCCGAATATAAAAGTTTTTGAATTAAAAAAAGGAACTTGGCTAGGTGGAATTGGAAGTGGTGCATGGTTTAAAATTGAACAACAAGTAAATCTTGAAATATATAAAATAGCCAGATATACAGCCGAAGGAAAGAAAGATTTTGAGGCTTTATTTTCTATAAACAAAACCTGTTTTAACCCATCAATTGCTCATAATTTTATGCATCCTACCAATTGTAAAGAGGTTTTTATTCAACAAAAAGATAAAAAGTACTATTTTAAAAAAAATATTTAACTCTTTATGCATGTACCTTTTTAGGTGTTGTAGGGTTGTAACCAAAATCTGTGTTTGGCAACTCAATTCCTAATTGGTAAACGATATAACCAATACTTGCAAAATGATGAGTTGTATGGCTTTGTGCCTGCATTAACATTGCTGCAATTGTATAATTAGCAGTTACTTTGCCCAAGCCCATATCATCAGAAACCTTAATTACAGTATTATAATCTTCTTCTGATATTTTTTTAAGTTGATGAATTACAGTTTCAAAATATTCGATTCCTAAACTGGTTTCTTTTTCTGCACATCCATTTCGTTCTCTCACAGACAAATCTATAAACTTAGCATCTAACCCTTTTATTAGACAAGAAAAAACATCTAAAATATGACGCATATGGCAACCAATACTAGCATTATAGGGAGCCACAGAGTTGTTTGAATATTGTTCGTCTGAAATATTTTTTAATAATTGAATCCCTTTTTGTAAATTTTGCTCAATCGCTTTAATCATAAATTACTTGTTAAGTGTTTTAAGTCGTTAAAATAACACCAAATTTACGCGTTCTAAAATATTATTACTAAAATAATCATAAACCCCTATATATCAACTTTATAAAATTAATTATTCACCAAATTACAAATAATTATAATAGTACTATAATTTTATGGCACGTTGTTTGAATATATTATAATCAAATACGGATGCTGAAAAGTATATTAGAGTAAGCAAAACCCTAAAACCATACATTATGAAAAAAGGTGTACTTATATTAATAGGAATGTTCTTAATTGTTACAACTATTAAAGCGGAAAACAACAAAGAAATACCTAACACAATTGGGTTTAATTACTCATATAACAATTCTGTAAATTTTGAAGAACGAGGTGTTGAATTCTTCATCTTTACCAATGGTGAATTTGATTTTAATACACACTATAATTCTTATGAAAACCAAAGGGGTATACAAATAACTAGAGATTACAGAGGAAGAATTGAAAGAATTGGAAACTCTTTTATAAACTATGATAGCTATGGAAATGTAACCAGAATAGGAAACGTTTTTATGAGGTATTATAGAGGAAAACTAACCGATGTTGGTAATTTAAAAGTGAAATATGACCATTGGGGAACCCCTAGGTTTTACGGAAACGTAAAGGATAATTACTATAATGGTGTAAGATTTAACTTGAGTATTGGAGACATATTTGATTACAACAATTCTTATTTTTATCACAGAGATTTTTCTAGAAATTATTCTAGAATAAGAGAAGACAATCACTACTTTTATTACAGAGCAAATACAAATGCTAAAATTGGTAACAGAAGTCAAATTTTAAGACGAAGAAAACCAGCTTCATCAATATCAAATAAAAGGCCAAATACCATTACTAGAAGAAGTAATACTACTTATAGAAAACCTAGTACAATAGACGCAAGAAGAAGTACTAATACTACCACCAGAAGACCCTCTACTGTAAATACGAAAAAAAGTATAGACAGAAGAAGTAGTACAAGTACCTCTAAAAGACCTACTAACGTAACTAGAGGAAATACAGCATCCGAAAAACGAAATAGCACCAGCACTAGTAGAAAACCTACTACCGTTAAAAGAAGCACAAAAAACACGGAAAGAACCGCTAGTAGTAGAAGAAATTAAATCTGGTATTTACGCGTAAATTACATTCCGAATATTTTTATAAAATTGTAATTTAATTATTTAAATATCAACATATTGAATAAGAAAAAGCTGTAATTAAAACCTCATTTCCAAACAGAAATGAGGTTTTTTATTGTATTTATATTTTTAGATTGAATAGCATTATTTAACAAAAAACGTTGTAAAAACTTAAGCCCTTTTGGTCTAAATAAGCCCAAGGTCTTTGGCAATAGCTACTAAATGCGCTGGGTTATTAGCATTAAAATGTTCTTTTAAAAGCTTTAACCTTTTTTCAATAGCACTAATGCTAGAGGGTTTAATTCCTTTTTCTTTTAATTTTTTACTGATAGCTTCTTGAAGCAAACCTTTAGATAAAAAATCTATTAAAAAAATATCAACATCAGTAATTTCAATGGTTTTTTTAGGGTGAATAGTTGTATTTAATTCGGGAGAAATATAAAATTGATCTGAGCTAGAAACGAAGTCTATCGCTTTTTTTAATTCTTTTAATCCATTACGATTCTTCCAAATATAGGCTTGAATTTTTAAATTCTTATATAAATTCTGAATTCGATATGATTTGTCTTCCACAGAAAAAACAATGATTTTTAATTTAGGAAATTCTTGTCTTATTTTTTCTATAAGTTCATCGCCCGATTTTAATTCTTGAGGAGTTCCATCATTCTCAAAAGATAAATCAGAAATAATTAATTGGTAAGGAGTACCCATTAAAAAAGCATTTTTAATTTTTAAAAAAGCTTCATCGCAATAAGAGATATAATCTACCTCTTTTATGTTAAGCCCTTCTAACGCCATTTTAATTCCGCTATTAATAACATCAAAATCTTCTACAACTAAAACTTTTTTAAACATTCTTAATTTTTAAAATGAATATTTACTTTTAAACCTTTGTTAGGCTTATTTTCAAAGTTAATGATTCCATTAATAGATTTTATACGGGTTTCCATATTTTTAAGTCCATTTTTAAAAATAATTACATCTTCTTTAAATCCTACTCCATTATCTGCATAGCTAATTTCTACATTATGGTTTGTTTTCTTGCAAGCCAAAACTACTAAACTTGCTTTGCTATGCTTTTTCATGTTTACAAAAAGCTCATTAAAAACTCGATACATAACAATCTGTTTGCCTTTCTTTAAATTATTTAAATCTAAACAAGACAAGTCTTTTAATATAATTTTACAACTATCAGAATTATAACTTGCTACTAGATTTCTAAAATATTTTTCAAAATTAGCCCCCGTTTCAATAGAGTCATTTTCATGAGAAATTGCCCGAGTTTGAAGATATATTTTATCTAAATCATTTATAATTTCTTCGGAATTAATTTCAGGATTTTGAACTTTTGTAAGTGTATTATAAATATCGTTCCCTAATTCATCATGTAATTTTTTTGCGATCCTTATTTCTGTATTATAACTTTCTTGTAAAATTCGTTTTTTATGTTGTTCTTTTCTTCTGTAAATTAAAAACAATAAACCAGAAGTTAAAAATACTCCAGAAATTAAAATGTTTTTTTTCTGACTTTCTTCTTTTTCTGCAACTAACTTATTTTCTATGGCAAGTGTTTTAAATTTCAGTTTTTCCTTTTCCTCTTCTTCATAATTGTATTTAATTTTAGCAAATTTATATTTTTTTTGGGTTTCTACTTCTTTTAAACTATCTCTTAACCGAATACTTTCTTTATAGTACTTAATAGATTTTTGAGGAGTTTGAAGTGTTGTAATTATATCTATAGCTTCTATTTGATCTTGTGGGTTTTTTTCTGTTTTAGACATTTTGTACATCTTATTCGCATAAAATAATGACTTAACTTTATTCTTTTCAAAATAGAATTCCGACAAATGACTGTAACTTGCTATCAATCCATAACTATCTTTTTCTTTATTTCTAATGGATTCTGCTAATAAAAAATCTTTTAAAACAGTATCCATTAGAATTATATAACCATTTAGAATATGCTAAATTATCAATAACTTTGGCTTTGGTTTTTTGATTTGTTATGGAGTCTTTTAATAAATTTTCTAGCATTAAAATTGACTTAGAATAGTCCTTTAGTTCTTTATATACAATAGAAATATTATTTTTTATTGATATTTCAAATCGATGAGAAGTATTATAAAATAAAGCTTTTTTATAATTATATATTGCCTCTGTAAATAGTTTTTGTTTTTTAGAATTTATGGCCAAACAATTATATATAGAAGTCATTAATAATTTGCTCGTACCATTTAGATATTTTAAACCTTTAATACCACTTATATCACTATTTGTATAATCTCCAAAATCAGATTCCAATATCGCTTTGTTTAATAAAGCTTTTGCTAAGCCAATACTATCTTTTTCTAATAAATAAAATTTTATAGCATTATTATAGCTATAATAAGAGCTATCTTTTAAATTACTTCTGCCATAATACAGCCCTAACCTATAATGTGATGTAGCTATTTGAGTGTTATTATTATTTAATTTTGCTAAATGAAGCAATTTTTTAACAAGTAAAACTGCTTTTTTATTTTCCTTTAACCTTCCTAACTCACTTGCTTTTTTAGATAAGCTATCATACGTACTATTATTAGATTTTTCTTGAAAACAAAACAAGTTATTATTTAAAAAAAAGATAAAAAATAAGAGGAATAAAATTTTTAATTTCATTCCTCTAAAATAATACTATTCTATACTTTTTTAATTATAAAATAGGAATTTAATTAACGAATTTCCCTCATTTTATTCTCCTGCAGGTAGTTGATCTTCTTCACCTCCTGTGGCAGAAACCTCTACCTTTAAAGGTTGCTTTTCTATGTTTTCATCTAAATCTGTACAAGATGTAAATACACTGTTTGCAAATATTATTACAACTACTAAAAACACTTTTTTCATGTTACTTTCTTTTAAAAATTAAACAATAGTGTTGCTCTCCGAATTTTTAGAGTTCGGCTTATTTGTTATTCACAACACATTAAAATTTAAAAGAGTCGCGCGCCTCTTTAGCGGGAAGTTGTAGCATGAAATAGCGTTATAATTTTGTTTTCCCAATCAAAAAAACACCACTATGTCATTCTTATTTTTAGTAATAATTTTCTTTCATCTTTAAAAAAACTATTACTACTGCAAATATCTGAAGTGTTTTAAAGCTTGTTATAACCAAGGTTTAGATAATTTATAACCAGTCCAAAATTGTCCATTTTTAGACAGTTTTAATCATATTCTGTCTAAAATGTCTATTTTTGGACAACCAAATAACCAACGATGATTAAAGCTCTTGTGACTGAATTTTTCAATGAAATTGAAAAAAAAGAACTAAAGAAAAATAAAAATGCACAGGCCACTTTTTGGGTAGAAGAACTACAAGAGGTTGGTTCTAATGATAAAAATTATATCAGTGTAAGAAAAGCTACACGATTATATAATAAGTACATTGAAGAAAGAGAGCAGGTAATTGTTAAAGAGCCAAATAAATACATTTTAGACTTTATGGCTCAGTATTTAGGTTGGACAGACTTTGAAACATATCAATCTAAAAAATAATCACCAACTGAGATTACTGAAGAAAATGGAAATATTATTTCTAAAGTCATTAAAAAGGAATCAGTGCTAAAAAAACACAAGAAAAAAATTATTGGAAGTTCTATTTTAATCCTTTTTCCTGTATTATTTATTTTTAATAAGTACAATACAAACAATACTGAAATGTGTATTATGTGGAATGAAACTCATTTTGAAAAGAGTAATTGCAGACTAAAAAACACCATAGATAATTCTTTTTATAATATCAATATCGAAAATTTTAAAAAAATTAAAGTCACCAATAAAACGCCGTTTTTTAAAAATGGAAAGCCATTAATTTGGTATGGAAAATCATCCAACAGAAAAATGGAGTATTTTACACAAAGAGGTATTCATCCAGAGACTTTGAAAGAATTAGATCCTATTACAAAATATATTATCGATAAATATGTTCTCACTGAAAAAAGTAATAAAACGATTACAAACTAGAAAGAGGGCGTCTAAAAAGCAATAAACCTTGTCATACTGAACTTGTTTCAGCATCTCAACACAATGATAATCAAGTACTATTAGAACCTAAAAAAAATTAGGTTGACAAAAAAAAGCAGCTAATAAAATTAGCTGCTTTATGTAAAATATAATTTCGAAAAATTATCGAATTAACTTTCTATATTTAATTCGTTTTGGCATTAAATCTCCACCTAAACGTTTCTTTTTGTTTTCTTCATATTCAGAGAAACCACCTTCAAAGAAATAGACTTCACTATTCCCTTCAAAAGCTAAAATATGTGTACAAACTCTATCTAAAAACCATCTATCGTGACTAATAACTACACCACAACCAGCAAAATTTTCTAGACCTTCTTCTAATGCTCTTAGTGTATTTACATCCAAGTCGTTTGTTGGCTCATCTAACAGTAAAACGTTTCCTTCTTCTTTTAAAGTCATAGCTAAATGCAAACGGTTACGCTCTCCACCAGAAAGCGCACTTACTTTTTTATTTTGCTCACTACCAGAAAAATTAAAACGACTTAAATAAGCACGAGAATTTACTTGCTTACCTCCCATCATTACTAAATCTTGACCGTCAGAAAAGTTTTCCCAAATTGTTTTTTCTGGGTCGATGTCTGAATGTGCTTGATCTACATAAGCTATTTTAGCAGTTTCACCTACATTAAAGCTTCCTGCATCCGGAGTTTCTTCTCCCATTATCATTTTAAAAATAGTAGTCTTACCTGCTCCATTGGGACCAATAATACCTACAATTCCTGCTTGCGGAAGATTAAACTCTAAATTATCATATAACAACTTATCTCCAAATGCTTTAGAAACACCTGTTGCTTCAATAACATTGGTTCCTAAACGTGGTCCATTAGGAATGTAGATTTCTAATTTTTCGTCCGTTTGTTTTTGGTCTTGACTCATTAATTTGTCATAATTTTTCAAACGTGCTTTTTGCTTTGTTTGACGACCTTTTGCTCCTTGACGAACCCAATCTAATTCTCGTTCTAATGTTTTTTGATGTTTAGAAGCAGTTTTGCTCTCTTGTGCCATTCGCTTAGATTTTTGATCTAACCACTCAGCATAATTTCCTTTCCAAGGAATTCCTTCTCCTCTATCTAATTCAAGAATCCAACCAGCAACATTATCTAAGAAATATCTATCGTGCGTTACCGCAATTACAGTTCCTTTATATTGTGCTAAATGGTGCTCTAACCAGTGTACAGATTCAGCATCCAAGTGGTTGGTAGGCTCATCTAATAACAAAATTTCTGGTTCTTGTAATAACAATCTACATAAGGCAACACGTCTTTTTTCACCACCAGAAAGTACTCCAATTTTCTTATCAGAATCTGGAGTTCTTAACGCATCCATTGCTATTTCTAATTTGGTATCTAACTCCCAAGCATTTGCTGCATCAATTTTATCTTGCAAAACTGCTTGTTGTGCCATTAGTTTATCCATCTTATCTGCATCAGAATAGACTTCTTCTAAACCAAACATGTCGTTTATTTTATTGTATTCATCTAAAATTGCAACCGTTTCTGCAACTCCTTCTTTTACAACTTCTAAAACTGTTTTCTCTGGATCTAATTGTGGCTCTTGCTCTAAGTACCCAACCTTATAACCTGGTGCAAAAGTAACTTCACCTTGAAAATTCTTTTCTACACCTGCAATAATTTTTAATAAAGTTGATTTTCCTGATCCATTTAAACCTAGAATACCAATTTTTGCTCCATAGAAGAAGCTTAAATAAATATCTTTTAAAACTTGTTTACCTGTTGATTTATAAGTTTTAGACAACTTATTCATCGAAAAGATTACTTTCTTATCGTCGCTCATTTGTATAATATATTAAAAAATTGAAAATTAAAGGTTTTTAGGCAATTGCCTAAAAACTAAAACTACTATTGTAAACTAAGACTGTTTACTTTTTTATACTCTTCCTTTTAAGGCATTAAAAACCCATGCAATACAAAAGAAACCAATACCTACAGTGGCAAAACCCCATCCTGCTACATCCTCGTATCTATAAGCTCCCATTAAAATTAGAATAATCCCCATCAATAGCATTAACATGGTTGCCCATCCTAATACCGTATTTTTATTCATTCCCATAATTCGTAATTCATTAGTTTGATTGGCAAATATCGGTATTTATTTGATATTGCCCAATTAAAGGCTTTAGTAAAAACCTTTAAAATTAGTAAGTAATAAAGTAATTCCTAATAAAGACTTAGTTTCTTCCAAGTTTACGCACTGCTACCCATTGTTTCATTTTTTCTCTAGAATCACATGCAGGATAACCAACAACTGATTTACCAGCAGGAACATCTGCAATAACACCAGAACCAGCACCTACTTTTGCGCCAGAATGTATGGTAACATGATCTTTTATAGAAGCACTTCCACCAATAATTACACCATCTCCTAAAGTTACAGAGCCCGCTAAACCACTGTGTCCTGCCATGATACAACATCTTCCTAAAATAGAATTATGACCTATTTGAACTAAGTTATCAATCTTACAACCATCACCTAAAATAGTAGAACTAAATTTACCACGATCTACACAAGAGTTCGCACCAATTTCTACTGCGTTTCCAATTACAACATTTCCAATATGTATAATTTTCACCAAACCTCTACCATCCGGACTTGGTCTATAACCAAAGCCGTCTGCTCCAATACTCACATTTATATGAAAAATACAATGACTACCTATTTTACTGCGCTCTCTTATAACGGTTCCAGACCAAATTACAGTCTCGTTGCCAATTGTGGTATCATCAAAAATTGAAACATTAGGATAAATGGTTACATTATCTCCCAATACTACATTTTTACCAACATAAGAATTGGCTCCTATTTTACAACCTTTTCCTAATTTTACCGTTTTATCTATCACCGCCGTTGGATGAATATCTGTTTCAAAATAAGGAGATTCTGGTTCAAAAGCTTCTAATAAAATGGCCATTGCCAAATCTGGACTCTTCACTTTTATAAATGCTTTTCCTTCTTCTGGTTGTATTTTTATTCCTTCATACACAATAGCAATACTGGCGTTTGAGTTTTCCCACAAACGTGCATATTTAGAATTCCCTATAAAAGTAACATTCCCTTTTATAGCATTCTCTATTTGCTCTGGAGCGTGAATACTATCTTTACAATTTCCAATTTGTTCACCTTTTACAAGTGATGTTATTTCTTCAACAGAGAATGATTTCATAGATAATTTTAAATTTTTTCTAAATGTACTATAATAATTGTTAAAACAAGAAAATCCTATGATAACATAGGATTTTTTTAAACTTATTGTCTGCTCATTCCGCCACTTCTGCTTGGTCTAGAACCTTCATTATTATTTTGTGGTTTTTTAGGTTGTAGGCTTTCAACTTTTTTCTTTTGATATTTTAACCACTTCTTATTTTGTTTTTCTGATAAAAGACCTTCTAAAATTTCATTGAGTTCTTTTTCATGTTCATGAACATTCTCTTTAATAGGTCCAGTGACTTCTCTTACCTTTTCTCTTATGTTTTTACTACTTTCACTATCTCTTTCTTTAGACATTGCGTTCATTAAAAGATCTAAGTCTGTAAATTTGGTAGCATTTAAGAATAAAATTTCTTTTACTTTAAAATTATAATTTCTTAATGCTTTGGTTACTGAATATTTTTTGTCATCACCTTTAATCTTAACTTTCTTTATCACCTCATCAACATCATAATAAAAAATACCCGCAATTTCTTTTGCACTCAGTTTTTTAACCTCTTTTGTTTGATTCAATTCTGGGCTTTGTCCTTGTCCCTGTCCTGATGCTCCTCCTCTTCTTCCTCCTGAATGTTGAGCACTAAATTGAACACTTACTAACAACATCGCAACTAATAATAGATTTTTCATAAATAATATTTCATAATTATTATAATTATTATAATTATATGCAAATATTGAAAAAAACTTGTTTTAATCGATCTACTCAATCTACTTTAACATTTATTTAAAGGTTTGCTGCTAATACTGCTCCTTGATTGATAGCTCTCTTTGCATCTAATTCACTTGCAAAATCTGCGCCTCCAATAACATGTACCTTTTTACCCGCATCTAATAAAGGTTGATATAATTCTTTAAAAGGAACTTGCCCCGCACAAATAACAATGTTGTCTACTTTTAAAATTTTTGCTTCTTCATTCTGAACATAATGCAAACCTTCGTCATCTATTTTGGTGTAGGAAACCTCACCAATAAATTGGACTTTCTTTTTCTTTAACGTAGATCTATGAATCCAACCGGTGGTTTTACCTAGATTCCCACCAAATTTCCCTTTGCTTCTTTTAAACATAAAGACTTCTCTTGGTGACGGCTCAAATTCTGGTTTCACTTCTTCAATTCCTGCTCTAGCTTCTAAACTTTTATCTATTCCCCATTCTTTTAACCAAGCATCAATATTTAAGGATGTAGCTTCTCCTTCATGAGTTAAATATTCCGAAACGTCAAAACCAATTCCACCTGCTCCAATTACGGCAACACGTTTTCCTACTGGTTTTTTCAATTTCAAAACATCAATATAACTTAATACTTTTGAGTGATTGATGCCTTCTATTTTTAATTCTCTCGGTTTAATTCCCGTAGCAATCACAATTTCATCAAAATCTGACTCTTTTAAGCCTTCTACAGAAACCCTGGTATTTAAAACTACCGTTACATTATGGAGTTCTATTTGTTTGTTAAAATAACGCAACGTTTCATAAAACTCCTCTTTTCCCGGAATTTGTTTTGCTATATTAAACTGCCCACCAATTTCTTTGTCTGCATCAAATAAAGTAACGACATGCCCTCTTTGTGCCGCAATTGTAGCCGCTGCTAATCCTGCAGGACCTGCACCTACAACAGCAATTTTCTTTTTGAATACAGTTTCATAATAATTCAATTTTGTTTCATGACAGGCTCTAGGATTTACCAAACAACTTGCTACTTTCTGTTGAAATACATGATCTAAACAAGCCTGATTACAACCAATACACGTATTTATTTCATCACTTTTATCTACTTCTGCCTTATTTACCCATTCTGGATCAGCTAAAAAAGGACGTGCCATAGAAATCATATCTGCATCTCCTTCTGCCAATATTTTTTCTGCCGTTTCTGGCATATTTATTCGGTTAGAAGTGATTAAAGGAATCGTTAATTCTTCTTTCATTTTTTTAGTAACCCACGTAAATGCGGCTCTAGGCACTGAGGTTGCAATGGTTGGTATTCTAGCTTCATGCCAACCAATACCTGTATTAATAATGGTTGCTCCTGATTTTTCTATCTCTTTTCCTAATAGTACCACTTCTTCCCAAGAACTTCCGTTTTCTACCAAATCTAACATTGATAATCTGTAGATAATAATAAACTCTTTACCAACAGCTTCTCTTGTTTGTTTTACCAATTCAATTGGCAAACGCATTCTATTTTCATAATCTCCTCCATAATTATCAGTTCTTTTATTAGTTTTTTTTACAATAAATTGATTAATTAAATACCCTTCCGACCCCATAATTTCAACACCATCATAACCTGCAACTTTTGCTAGTTTTGCTGAGTTTACAAAATCTCTAATGGTTCTATTAATTCCCGATTGTGTTAATTTAAAAGGTTTAAATGGTGTTATTGGTGATTTTATTTTTGATGGAGCAACACTAAAAGGATGATAACCATAACGGCCTGCATGTAATATTTGCATACAAATCTTTCCTCCTTCTTTATGAACAGCTGCTGTTATTTTCTGATGTTCTTTCGCATGCTTTTTAGTTGACATTCTTGCAGAAAAAGGCGCTGTCCAACCTTGTATGTTGGGTGCTATTCCTCCTGTAACAATTAATCCAACTCCGCCTTTTGCTCTTTCTGCATAATACGCCGCAATTCTTTCTACACCATTTTTTTCTTCTTCTAAACCGGTATGCATAGAACCCATTAGAATTCTATTTTTTAAAGTTGTGAATCCTAAATCTAATGGTTCAAAAATGTGCTTATATTTCATAATCTTGGAATTAAATTTACTATGCATGCATAATACTTTGCAAGATATGTTTATTTTTTGAAAAGAAAAAGCCAAAGAATTTGATTCTTATTGCATACATCCTTCTAACTTTCCTTTATCCTGTTAATTTAAAAAAAGTTATAGCCTTATTTATCTTTATATCCACCTCCCAATACAAATTTATCCACGGATCTAATACAGGTTATGCAAATATTCCAACTACTTTTCATCGCTTCTCTAATTTTTAGAAATAAACAAACGGGCTGTTTTTTATGGTGAAACTAAAACGAACTGCATCATAACTAGCGTAATGACTTTTAGTACTTGTACTCATTTAAAAAATGATAAAAAGACATTCTCTAACACCTAGCTTTACCTTATAAAAAAGTGTCTTTGAGATTTAAAATTTCTAGTGAGAACAAATATTACAAGTACGTGAAAAATAATTTCTTATTCGAGATTTATTTATGACCTCTTTTCACACATTTAAAACCATCTTTATATTTTAAATCTGTCAAAGATTTCTTGCAACCTTCCTCTGTTTTAAATCCATCAGTAAACTCTAGAAGCTTTTTACCTTTAAATATATTAGATAAAAAAAGATAATTAAAAGAAAATAAACATTTTACGCTCTATTTTAGGTAAACTAGTGTAGTTAAAAGGTAATATTGAGTAAGAACTAACCTAGCATATAATTTAATTTTATAATCATAATTAACAAATATTATAATATATATATAAATCTTTTATTATGAAAAAAAATTACTTTAAAATTTTATTGATGTTTGTTGTGCTTTTTACATCAATCAAAATAACTGCACAGCAAGGACCTACACTTTACCAATTTACAGCCGATGCTCAATCTTGGGTTAAAGGTTATGGTCCAGGAATCGTAGGTTGGGATAATGGTACCTCTACACCTGCTTCTGACGGAGCATTAACTCTAGACAGAACAGAAGCTGGTGTAACGAATAACAATGCTAATATTAGAAGAGGACAAGGTGGAGATGATACTTTTATTGTTTTAGATGCAGATGTTTACAACTACATTAAAGTAAGGGTATTTAACCAAACAGAGGCGATAAATATTCAAGTTCAAGGTGAGTCTAGAGCTGCAGGAACTACAGATACTCCTGCTAAATTTGATGCTCAAAATAATAATGGTGTCTTAATAGCAAAAGAAGCGGGTGGTTTTCAAACAGCTTACTTAGATATATCTGCACTAACAGGTGAAATTACCACGTTAGATTTATTATTTAGAGCTGGTAGTGCTTTAACAGATCCAACAGGAGCTAAATTATATATTGATGAAATCGAGTTTTTAACTGATGTACCTGTATCTACCTATTCAGAATTTATTAAAAACCCTAGTTTCGATGATGCTGTAGGTGGTTATACCTTTAAAGGTAATACAGGTCAATTAGGTAGAGAATTATCATATGATTACGCAAAAGATGGAGATAGAAGTTTTAAAAGTACTTTTGCTAAAAATCAAGATGCTCAATTTTGGTATTTTAATAATTTTTCTCAGCCTTATGCTGCAGGCGTTATAACCGATGGAAAACAAGCCAAAGTAAAAATGTGGGTAAGATCTACTAGAACAACACCTATAAGTATTTCAGTAAGATTAAAAACTACCAATGCTGCTGGAGGAAATTCTCAGTTATCTGGTGGTGGTTGGCCAACTGCATCTGCAAGTACTAGTGGAACAGCAGATACTTGGGAAGAATTAACTTTTACAATTCCTCTTCCTCAAGACCATACAGATCCAGCTTCAGAAATACGTAATATAGAAATGTGGCTAGGTTATATAAATAACGAAGAAAATGTAGCTTTAAACGGTGTAGCTGGAGACGTTGTTTACTTTGACCAAATGACTGCTGTTATAGAAGATGCTGCAACAGCAGGTGTGAGTTCTCAACAATTAGAAAATGTAAACATGTATCCAAACCCTGTAGAAAATAAATTATTTATTAATTCTAAAGAAACGCTTAATAAAGTTGAAATATTTAACTTATTAGGTAAAAAAGTACTTTCTACAACAAATACAAAATCTATTGATGTTTCTTCTTTAAGCAAGTCTGTTTATTTAGTTAAAATATCTTCAGACAAAGGAATTTCTACAAAGAAATTAGTTAAAAACTAAATATCCCCCCAATTACATACTTTAAAAAGGCTAACAATTTAAAATTGTTAGCCTTTTTTTTTATATTTATTCTCTACTTAACTTTATTTAAAAAGAATTTAATTTAACAAAATACAATCCACCTCCCAAAACATCTTCTTTTTCTTCTTCTTTGGCAGTAGATATATACAAGTTATTATCATTATCAAAACAACACGATGTAACGTTTGTACAAGGTAATTTTACTTCTTCTAATCTTTCTCCGTTTAAAGGATTCCATTTAGAGATACATGCTCCTCCCCATTCGGCAATCCATAACATTCCGTTTTTATCAATACACATTCCGTCAGGAAAACTATCCTCTTTTAATTCTATTACAAAAGACATAAAATCTACTTCTCCAGTTTCTATATCATAAGAGTATTTTGCAACCTTCTTTGTTGGTGTATCAATAAAGTACAAAAACTTATTATCTGTAGAAAAAGCTAAACCATTAGAAATAGTAGTGTTTTTTATAATGGTTTTAGATTCTCCTTTATAATAAGAATAAACATTTCCTACACCTTCTTTTACTTCTGGATATCCCATTGTACCAATGATAATTCTACCAATTGGATCAGAAATTCCATCGTTATATCTAACAAGTTTGTCAATATCAATTTGAAAAGCAAATTCCTTTTCTATTGTATTAAAGTCTACTTTAAAAAATCCGTCTTTAGACGAAACTAAAATTACTTTTTTTTCTATAAAATAAATACAACTTACAGGTGAATCTAGTTTCATGCTCAGAATCTCTTTAGTTGCCGGGTTATAGCAATAAACCAAACAATCTAAAATGGAAACAAAGTATAATAAATTATTTCCTTTATCAAAAACAGGACCTTCTAAAAGTTCTGAATTAGAGTGAAAAATTAAAGATGAAATCATAAAATATTTTTTTGTTTTATTTGTTATATATATTCTCCTGCTGTTATTCTTATCTTAGATCCGGTTGTCATCGCAGAATCATCAGAAATAAGATACATTACTGCAGGTACAGGATCCTTAGGAGTTAACATACGCCCCATAGGAAGTATAGCTGCTGCTTTATTTTTTAATTCTTCAGCACTTATTCCTTCTTCTTTTCTTAACTCTAACTCTCCTTCTGTATGTGTCCAACCCATTACTACATAATTAGATCGAATTCCAAATCCTGCATAATGACGTGCAATATGTCTAGAAAGAGTATAAAGCGTCCCTTTAGTAAGAGCATAAGCTGTTCTATCAATTTGACCATAATCCATATGAGCAGAACCAAAAAAGACAATAGAACCACCAGTACCTTGTTCTTTCATTACTTTTATAACATGTTTTATTAAAAAATAAGGAGCTTTAAGATTCACATTAAAAACGCTATCATAAACATCCTCTTCTGTATCGGTTAATGAAGCCACAGGTGTAATTCCAGAATATATAACCAAAGCATCAATACTACCAAATTTCTTTTTTGTTTGAATAACAAAGTTCTCAAGTTCATCTATAGAATTTAAATCAATTCTATGAAAATAGAGTTTATCTTCAGCCTTTAAAGATTTGATAATTTCTTTAGCTTCTTCTTCTTTGCGGCTACAAAAGGCAACATTATAACCTTTATCTAAAGATGCTTTTAGAATCTCTTTACCAACTCCTCTATTCCCACCAACAATCATTACTGTTTTCATAAATAAATATAATTTTATATTTGTTGCGTAAAACTCTAAATATTCTATTTAGAAAAAGTCTTTAAGAGTCATTTATATGTTATTCTCAGTAAAACTATTTTTAACAACCACATCAAATCACATCATAAAACATTGATTTTTAATGTTTAAAAAAACAGAAATTAATAAATACAGTAAACATTTAGATTAAAGCAATAAAAGTTTTCATTTACTTACAGATACAAAAATAGAACCCTTAAGAACTTCTTTTTACCTTTGATATATGACCTTTGTTGTCTTGGATTATTTTAGAAAAAAAAATATTAGCCTAATGTAAACACTAACAAAATTTGAAAGTGTTACATCTTAATAACTTAAAAATAGAATTTATGAACGATTTAAAAATTGTTAAAATAGAATTATTTAAAGTGCCACCACGTTGGTTATTTCTTAAAATAACTACCCAATCTGGTATTATTGGTTGGGGAGAACCTGTTATAGAAGGTAAGGCCGATTCTGTTGCTGCATGCGTAAAAGAATTAGAAAAATTTTTAATTGGTAAAGACGCAAGTAAAATAGAGGATATATGGCAAATTCTATATAGAGGTGGATTCTATAGAGGAGGTGCAATCTTAATGAGTGCTATTTCTGGTATAGACCAAGCTTTATGGGATATAAAAGGAAAACACTTAGGTGTACCAGTGCACGAACTTTTAGGAGGTGCTGTTCGTGATAAAATGAAAATGTATTGTTGGATCGGTGGAGACAATCCGGATGTTGTATTAGAACAAGCACATCAAAAAGTAAAAGATGGCTTTAAAGCCGTAAAAATGAATGCTACTGGGGCAATGGAATGGGTATCTTCTATGAAGGATGTTAAAAAAGTAGCTCATAACATTAAACTTTTAAGAGAAGAATTCGGATATGATTTAGATATCGGTTTAGATTTTCATGGTAGAGTTCACAAACCAATGGTAAAACGATTGATAGACGAATTGGCTCCTTATGAACCATTGTTTATTGAAGAACCTGTATTAACAGAAAACAATGATGCCTTAAAGCATATATACGGATATACAAGTATTCCTATTGCTACTGGAGAACGTATGTTTTCTAGATGGGATTTTAAAGAAATATTACACCAAGGTGTTGTAGATATTATTCAACCAGATTTAAGTCATGCAGGTGGTATTTCTGAAGTAAGACGAATTGCTACTATGGCAGAAGCTTATGATATTACTTTAGCCCCTCACTGTCCGCTTGGACCTGTAGCCTTAGCATCTTGTTTACATGTAGATTTTGTGTCTTCTAACGCAATTATTCAAGAAAGCAGTATTGGTATACATTATAATAAAGGATATGACATCTTAGATTATATGTCTAATCCAGAAGTATTTGATGTAAAAGATGGTTATATCGATTTACTTAAAAAACCAGGTTTAGGAGTAGATATTGATGAAGATAAATTACGTGAAGCTCAAAAAATAGGACATGATTGGTCTAACCCTATTTGGAGACATGAAGACGGAAGTTTTGCTGAATGGTAAACCGTTAATGATTTAACTTTCTTTTTTAAGAAAGAATTTTATAAAATGAGTAAAATGCATTGCTAAGAATAATCTTAGTGTTGTGTTTTACTCATTTTTTTTTTGAGAAACGTTCTATTGACTTTTACATTTATCCAAATGAATTTTATGATGTCGCTAAAACAATTAAAAACCCAAATGTTTTCCTGAGCTTGTCGAAGGAGAAATAAAGTCTTCGACAAGCACGGAAAGACATGTCTTTTTTAAAATTAGAAAAGTCAAAAACTAAAAAAGTATTTTAAAGCAACTTAAAATAGTTAGATGAATATAAAAAAATAATTATGTAAAATATTCAATTCTATCAGTGAGATAAAAAAAAATTAAACAAAAAAAAACCTTTTAGATAACTCTAAAAGGTTTTTTTGGCACTGTCTCATAAAGTGTGTAAGTTTTAAAATCTCAGGTTAATTAATTAACTGAGATTTTTTTATTAATTTTAAATTTTACATACTTATGAAACCAGAAGACATTTTAAACGAAGATTTTTTAAAGCAATTTAAAAGCGGATCAGAACTTACTAATTTTTTAGAACAGCTTCATAAACGAGGCATAGAAAAGATCCTTGAGGGAGAATTAGATGCTCACCTAGATTATGATCGACATCAAAAAAGTAAATCAACTAATCTTCGAAATGGGTATACCAAAAAGAAACTAAAAACAACTTTAGGGGAGACAGAAATAAACGTTCCAAGAGACCGTGAAAGTTCTTTTAACCCAATGATTGTTAAAAAAAGAGAAAGTACTACAGAAGGTATAGAAAACATTATAATTTCCCTTTATGCAAAAGGGATGAGCAATAGTGATATAGAAGAACAAATACGAGAACTTTACGATTTTAACATCTCCACAAGTACTATATCAAGAATTACCGATAGTATCACCAATGATATTATAGCTTGGAAGAATAGACCTTTAGAAGCAACATATCTTATCGTTTGGATGGATGGAATCGTTTTTAAAGTTAGAGAAAACTCTAAAGTCATCAACAAAACCATTTACATTGCTGTAGGTTTGAGAACCGATGGTAAAAAAGAAGTACTTGGTTTATGGTTAGGGAAGAATGAATCTTCTGCTTTTTGGATGAGTGTTTTAACAGATATTAGAGCTAGAGGAACACAAGATATCTTAATCACAGCAACCGACAATTTAAACGGATTTACAGATACAATTAAAACTGTTTTCCCTAATTCTGTTACTCAAATATGTGTAGTGCATCAGATTAGAAACTCTTGTCGTTACGTTGTTTGGAAAGACAAAAAAGAGTTTACCAGAGACATGAAACAAATCTATACTGCACCTACAAAAGAAGCTGCAAAGGCATCCTTAAAAGATTTTAAAGATAAATGGGATTCTAAATATTCTTATGCGATTAAAAGTTGGGAAAATAACTGGGATGAACTTACCGTTTTCTTTGATTTCCCTATAGAAATAAGAACTATAATTTATACCACAAATCTTATAGAAAATCTCAACGGGAAAATTAGAAAATATACTAAAAACAAACTCTCGTTCCCAACCGATGAAGCTGTCATGAAATCTGTTTTTTTAGCACTGAGAGAAAGTACTAAAAAGTGGACAATGCCAATTAGAAATTGGGGAATTATACTTAATCAATTTTTAGCTATATTTGAAAACAGGATTAAACTATAAATAATTTAACCCTGAGTTTTTCAACTTACACAGATTTTAGGATAGTGTCGTTTTTTTACTAAATATTATTTTTAACAATAACTATCGTTTCATAAAAAGATACGTTTTACTGTTATCCTTTTAATTGTTTTGTAATATCTTTAAAAGTATTCATTACTAAACCAACATCTACAGCATAAGAAATATATTGTACACCTATTTCTTTCCACATTTTTGCTTTTTCTGGAGTCTCTGTAAAAGTACCTACAAACTTACCGTACTTTTTAGCAGTTTCTACAGCACCTTTCATAGCATCTACTACTTTAGGGTTATTAACATCACCAGGAACTCCACAAGATTGAGATAAATCATAAGGACCTAAAAAGATCACATCAATACCATCTACTTGTACAATTTCTTCTAGGTTATTAATACCTTCCATTCCTTCGATATGGATAATTGTTGTAATGTTATCATTTGCTTTTCCAAAATGATCTGCACCGCTAATATTTGTATATTCTGCAGCTCTTACATAACGACACATCCCTCTTTCTCCTTTCGGATAAAACTTAGTAGATTTCACTAATCTATCAGCGTCTGCTTTTGTGCATATTTGAGGTACTTGAATACATTTTGCGCCAATATCTAAAGTTCTTAAAATTAAAGTTTCAGAATTTTCCGTAACTCTAACCACAGGTGTAATTCCTCTAGCTTCGGCTGCTCTAATCATATTCTGAGCAGATTCTATACTATAAGGACCATGTTCCATATCTATGATCACAAAATCGAAACCACTTAAAGCCGCAATTTCTACAATTGCTGGATCTTGTATTTTACAGAAGGGACCATATAAAGTTTCTCCTTCTTTTAAACTGTTTTGTAATAAATTTTTCGCCATAATTTATAATGCTGATGTAATACGTTTTTTAACTAAATAATCATCTAATGCAAGGTGAGAACAATCGTGACCTATTCCACTATTCTTAAATCCTCCGTGTGGCAAATATATGGCATATTTTACACCATTTATATGAATTTCTCCAAATTCTAAGTCTTCTGTAAATCTTTCTATTCTTTTGTTATTATTTGTAAAAATATAAGACGCTAAACCAAATTCTGTATCGTTTGCTAATTCTAAAACTTCATCGTCAGTATCAAAAGACATAATACCTGCAACAGGCCCAAAAGTCTCTTCTCTAAACAATTTCATCTCAGTTGTAATACCAGAAACTACGGTTGGTTGCATCCAATATCCACCTTTAGGTAAATCTTCAGGAATTTTACCTCCATATTCTAAAGTTGCTCCTTTACTAACAGCATCTTCAACTAATTCAAACATTCTATCTCTAGCATCACTAGAAGCCAATGGCCCCATAAAAACACCTTCGTTTTCTTTAACTCCAAAACCAATTTTTAATTCTGATGCTCTTTTTACGTATTCTTTTAAGAATTTATCATAAATATTTTTATGAACAAATATTCTGTTGGCAGCTACACAAATTTGACCTGTATTATGGAACCTTAAGATAATTGCTAAGTTTAAAGCTGTTTCTATATCTGCATCTTCAAAAACAATGAAAGGAGCATTTCCTCCTAATTCCATTCCTAATTTTTTGATAGATGTTGTACTATCTGCAATAATTCTTTGACCCGTTTGTGTAGAACCAATCATGGTAATTACAGCTGGTATTGTACTTGTAGTCATTGGTGTTGCCACCTCTCTACTAGAACCTGCTAAAATTGTAACCACTCCTGCAGGGAAATTAATGCTTTCTAAAATTTCACCAACCATATATGCAGATAAAGGCGATAATGTTGATGGTTTAATGATTAAGGAGCATCCAGAAGCTAATGCTGGCCCAATTTTATACCCAACATTTAATAATGGAAAATTCCATGCTAAGTATGCTAAAGCAACACCTGCTGGTTTAGAAATCATTTTATGAGTGTGCGTTCCTTCATAATCTGGAATTTGCTCTTCTCTTAAATTTTTCATTGCATTAGGATACCATTCTAATGCTTCTGTAAGTCTATCAATATCTTCTTCAGAACCTGCATAGGTTTTCCCCATTTCATGCACCATGGCATCTCTAAGTTCATCCGATTTTTCTAAAATTGCATCACGCAATTTTAGCATCCAAACTGTTCTTTCTGATAAAGATAATTTAGACCAATATTTAAATCCTTTTTGTGAAGATATCAATGCTTTTTCTGCATCTGCTTTACCCGCTTTTGCAACTTGAGCAATTACCTCTCCTGTTGCAGGACAAATAACATCTTCTCTTTCTCCACTTTCTGCATCAACTAATTTACCGTCGATGTATAACTTTTTATATCCGAAGTTTCTAGTCTTCATATGCTTGTTTATTTATTTTATATTTTTTAAACTTCTATTTCATTGGTCGTAGAACTGATACAATACTTACGTAACATATCTTCATCTACGTCAATACCTAAGCCTGGTCTATTTGGTACTTCTAACATACCATCTTTCATTTCTAATTTTGGAAATGTTAAGTTATCTCTAAGTCCGTTTTCTGTTTGATCAAACTCCATTAGGTAATTTGCTTGATACATTCTACCAGGAATCGCCTCTAAGTTCGCTATAAAATGCAAACCAACATGTAAACCAATAGAAGTTCCCCAAGTATGAGGTATTAAATCGATACCATTTGTACTTGCTAAGGCAGCAATTCTTTTTGCTTCTGTTAAACCTCCACTTGCACAAATATCTGGTTGTAGAATATCTACAGATTTATTTTTGATCAATTCATTAAATCCAAACCGTAAATACTCACATTCTCCACCAGAAATAGGAATCGTAGTTTTTTCTCTTAACTCGCTATATTGTTCATAAAACTCAGGTGAGATAGGTTCTTCAAACCATTTGATATCGTATTTCTCTATTTTTTTTGATAACTCTACAGCTTCTCTAAAAGTATACGCATGATTAGAATCTACCATTAAATCTATATCCGGTCCAATAGTTTCTCTAATAAGTTTTACGTTAGCAACATCTTCTTTAATACCTAAACCTACTTTCATTTTCATGGCTTTAAAACCTTGAGAAACGTATAATTTAGCTTCTTCTACAAAACCATCAGAAAAATTATTGTGATTTGTAAAGTATAAACCTGTTGCATAGGGTTGAATTTTTTTTCTATGAGCACCACCTAATAAAGTTGAAACTGGTAATCCTAAAATTTTTCCTTTTAAATCCCAAATAGCAATATCTATAGCACTAACTGAAGCCATATAGACACCTCTTCTAGAGAAATCTAAAGTCTTTCGGTACATTTTGTTCCAAATTACTTCATTTTCTAAAGGATTTTCTCCAAGAACAGTTGGTTCTAATAATTTTATACCTGCTTCTACCATTGTAGCAGGACCATAAGCTTCTCCCCAACCGTGTTGACCGTTAGATGCTGTTACTTTAACAATACAGATACAACGCTCTGCATATTCCCATTGTGAAAAGAAAAAACTTTTAGATAAAGTATCTTTAAGAACGAACGCTTCTATTTTTTCTATTGTCATTGTTTAGTTATTTAGTTGACTATTTAGCAATTGTAAATTACAAGACTGTAACCATGCTAAAGTATAAAAGTAATTCTTAAGTTGTTTTTTACCGTCTCCATTTTTATCTAAAACAAATCATATATTACCTTTTTAATTATGAAGTAAAAATTAATTAAACTCCTTAAAACAAAAAAGAGGCTACACCTAGATGCAACCTCTTTTTTAGTATTGAATTAGAGTGTTAATTATAAACTTCTTCTTCAGAAACTTTTACATTAAAAATGGTAGTTCCATCTACAGTTAAGGTTCCATCTCCTGTTGTTTTATCAGCAGATAAAACATAATTTATAGTTGTTTCATCATCTAACTTATTTACAGTTACTTCATAATTTGTATCTGTTGAAGCATCTGTAAAACCAGTTGATGCATAACTTTCTAGATTTACACTTGAAGAATATTCTACTATTACACTTTTCTCTTTATAAATATTAATTTTAAAAGCTGCATTGGTTCCAGTAATATCTGAAATAGTATATACAGGTGTCAAAGCAATAGTAGATTCTTCAAAATTACTTTCTTCATCACATGAAACAAATGCAATAACAATTGCAAATACCGCTATATATTTTATTATATTTTTCATTATTTTTTCTAATTTAAATTATGGTCTATCTTCTAACTTAATAAGCGTTAACTCATCTAAATACATTAGCTGTTCTGCTGTAGTAATTCCAACATTATCTTCTGCTAAAACTCTTAGTGTAGTTCTTCTTTCTTTATCGCTACTTGTTAAATCTACTGGAATAACAGCTGGCGCATCTGCAAAAACACGCACCCATTTACCTTTTGCGATACTTGATATATCAAAATGTAAATAATCTAAAACAGGATTACCAAATTCCATTCTAAAAGTAGTTAAAGTTGTACCTGGCTCTACATAAACCCAATAAGATACTTGATAAGATCCTGCTGGCATTCCATCTGGGCCATCTGCTAAACCAAAACCAAATAGGTTTACCAATGGTATTGCAACATTAGGTAGCTTATATCTCATACTAGCGCCACCTGCATAAGACTTATCTGTGCTACGTGCCCAAATTTCTTCTCCAGCACCAAACTGACCATTTCCGTTTGCTCCAGGTATAAAAAACTTACCTGTTGCAAAGGCATTATTTATACCACCTCCTTCTGGCTCAAAACTTCCCCAAGAATTAGCTGGTAAAATGTTATTATCAAAATGCATTTGTACTTTTTGATTTGCAAAAGGAGCAAGCTTTCTTTCGTCTGCAGAAAGAATAGTTGATCCATTATATGAAACAGTAATTACATCCGAATTATAAATTGGAGCAGATAATATTAACTCAATAAAAGTAGCATTACCATCTTTTACTCTTGCAGATTGTACAGCAATATCTTGATCAAACCCTTTTGCTGCATTTTTTACATTTACTGTAAAATTAGATTCTTCACCAGAAAATGCTTTTAACTCTCCAGTAACTCTAAACTGTATTACCTCATTTTCATTTTCTGTTAAGGCATTGTCAAAAACAAAAGGTTGTGAAGATTGTATTACTTTTACCTTTAATGGAATAATTTTTTCTACAGAAGCAACTGGTGCATTATCTACAACACCATTTACAGTTTGTACTTGTCTTAAAGATCTTATAGTACCTGCATTATAGGTACCTAATTTGTAAAACTTAACCTCTTGAGATAATTGCGCTAAGGTACCTGATTGATTAGGTACTCCGTCTGGAATTAACCACGTTACTCTATTAGGTCTACCAGTAGTAGATTTATCTACAAAAGTTAACCCTGTTGCCGCTTCTACTTCTATAACTGGCCAAGTACTTTCATCTTTAATATCAGGAATATCTGTTTCTGTAACATTTAATACTTCTGCACCGTCTTTTAAAACTGAAAAAGCAGGTAAAATATTTCCATATACGTCAAACAAGAATTCGACATCCATTACATGTTCATCTCCTTCTGTTGATGAATTTACAACAACATATGCTGCTCTATCCTCCGAAACATTAGGAGTTACTTTTTCAGCAAATTTATTTCTTAATCTAATTTTAGTTAGACCACTTTTACCAAATAAAACATGTGCTTTACTTGCTGAACTAGATAAACTAACACTTTCATTAATAAACTTTGATAAAGTGTCGCTTGAAGTAAATCCTTCTTTTAAGAAGTTATCTCCTTCTTCTAAAATCCATTCGTGACTAGTTGTTCCTTGAGATAAATCGAAGAAAGAAATATAGGTATCTACATTTACTTTAAACTTTGCATCTATATTAGGTCTGTTTGGATCTAAACCAATAAGCCATGAAACATCAGATAAATCATCTGGTGCCGTATAACCTTTATAAGAATCTTCTTCACAACTTAGTAAAGCCAGTAAACTGAAGAAAAGTATATATTTTTTTATGTTTTTCATGATATATATTTTAATTTATGTTTGGGTTTGAGTTAACCTCTGCAAAAGGAATAGGATACGTACCATTTTTAGCTTCATCATAATTTAAATATGGTGTATCATATTCATAATCTACAGCAGTAGAATTTACTGTTGGTAATTCGTTTACTAATGAAGGAAAATTACCTCTTGTAACCGTTTGGTTATTACTTCTTTTTGTATACGTATAATCTACACCATAGTATACTTCATTAGACAATTCTTTTAATCTGTCTTTAAAACCATAATTATCAGATTTTTTCCATCTCTGGAAATCTAAAAATCGAATATCATGCCCTTCTGCTCCCATTTCTAGAGGCTTTTCAACTCTCATTAAACGCTGCATTAGTTCATCTGCCGTATATTCTGGATCTGATTGGTCTTTATCATAAGTACGAGTGGTATCTCCGTTTGGTCTTCCTAAAAGTACCAATCCCCATCTTTTTCTTATCTGATTTATTAATTTTATAGCTCCATCTACATCTCCTGTTTTAATTTTACATTCTGCTTGCATCAACAAAACATCTGCCAATCTATTAAGCGTAATGTTTTTAGTAGAATATGCTTGTCCTCCAGGAATTAGACTTTCACTAGATACAATATCACTATTGGTATATTTTTTCCACCAACCGAAACCCCAATTGGTTCCTCCAAATCTACCGTATTCACTGGTAGTTCCTGTTAAATAATACGTTGTTTCATTATCATCAACAACCGCCATCATAGAAGAGTTTCTTAATGGTACGCTTCTTAAACTAACTAAAGATGTGTTAGGGTCCGTATAATAGTTTCTAGAATCTAAAGGATCCATAGGTTCTGATTTATACGCATTAACAATCCAAGCTGGACCAACTGCAGAACGCGTTTGTGCTGTACGAACATTTACCCAGTTTGTACCAGAATCTCCATCCCAAGGAGCTAAGTCTAATCTTGCATTTTCTTCAGAAAAATTAATTTCTAAAATTGATTCGCTATTAAACTCACCAGCGGTTGTAAACATTTTTGTTAAATCTGTTTCTAAAGAATATCCATGATTATTAATTACATCATCAAAATAAACCATTGCTTTACTGTAGTCTAATTCGTATAAATAACTGGTTCCTAAAATTGTTGCAGCTGCACCAGAAGTTACTTTTGCCAAATCATTATCTGGGTATTCTCCTCTTTTATACAAGTTTGCATACGCATATTCTAAATCTTCTCTAACAAAACTAATTACATCTGAAGCTGGAGATAATGCTTTTGAAAAATCTTCATTTGTAGCAGGAACTGCATCTCTTATTATAATACTTCCATTATTAAAAGTAGTGTATAAATAAAAGTGAAATAATCCTCTAAAGAAACGAGCTTGCGCCATTTGAGAAGTCCATTCAGCTTGATCTGTTGCTGTCTCTTTTATATTATTTAAAGCTTCAATTACTTGGTTTGCTCTAAAAATACCCAAATAAGTATCTTGCCATTTATTTAAAATTGCCAAAGTACTTCCATTATATAAGTGTAAGTAGAAATCTTCTGTATTGTTTGGATTTGGGCGACCATAACCAGGATATCCCATATCTGAACGTAACATTTCTTCAAACTTATTTAAAATAGCTGGTTTATGTAATGTTTGATAAACAGCACTTAACCCTGTTTTTGTTTCCGCTAAGTTTCTCCAATAACTATCTGTAGAGATTAAGTTTGGATTCTTTTCTTCTAAGAATTCATCTGAATTACATGAGGTTAAAATACCTAAGGTAAAAATGAATATGAAATATTTAAAAATTAATTGTTTCATCACAAATAAATTTATATTAAATTAAAAATTAATGTTTACCCCTAACATATATTGTGAGGATATTGGTCCAGTATTTTTATCTAAACCTCTTGCTTGTATACCACCGCCTACTTCTGGGTTATAACCAGAATATTTAGTTATGGTTAATGGGTTTTGAGCTCTTACGTAAAAACGTAATCTACTAAGTCCCATTTTTTCTAAAGTCTTTTTAGGAAAACTATACCCCATAGAAACTTGTCTTAATCTTAAGTAAGAACCATCTTCTAACCAAAGATCACTATATCCTAAAAAGTTGTTATGTCTTGTTACATCATTTCTGTAAGTAGGTACTGTAGAGTTTTGATTTTGTGGAGACCATTGATAAATTTGATCTTTATGTCTACCAAAACCATATGCCCAAGCATCAAAACCATTCATTATCTCTTGCCCTAATGCAGCATACCAATTCATTGAGAAATCCCAATTTTTATAGTTTGCATTAAACGTATATCCTAATTCATATTCAGGTAAACCACTACCGCTATAAACTCTGTCTGATTCATCTAAAACGCCATCATTGTTTTGGTCTATAAATTTAGTATCTCCCATTCTAGCATTTCTATCAATATTGCTTTGGTATTCTGCTAATTTTACTTCTGTATCTAAAATACCATCTGTTCTCCATAGGAAAAAAGCTGCTGCTTCACGCCCTACGGCCAATGCTGTAACTCTAGATTGTTGTGGTGCTCTACCCACTAGACCATTATCTGTAGTTAACTGAAATTTAGTATCTCCACTAATTTTTGTAACTTCATTTTGGTTTGTAGAAAAAGTACCATTCATTCTATATCTAACATTTCCTACTTTTCCTCTAAATCCTAATGCTAATTCTAAACCAGAATTAACCATATCTCCAACATTTAAAACTACGGTTGCATTGTTACCTCCACCCGCTGAATTAGGAATAAAAACAGGAAACAACATGTTTGATTTATCTGAATGATAATATTCTGCCGAAAGTGTTAATCTATTTCTTAAGAATCCAAAATCGAATCCAATATTCTGCTGCGTTGTTTCTTCCCATTTTAAAACTCTATTTACAAAGTTTTCTTGAGTAGCTCCTAAACTAACTGCTCCTGTAGAAGATGCGTAATTAATATCTTGAGAAATCCCTGCAGAATATAAATAATCTCCAATTCTATCTACACCAACTGTACCTTGACTTAATCTAAGTCTAAAGTTATTTACAGTTCCTTTATATTTATCCCAAAAAGGTTCATCAGAAACATTCCAAGCTAATGCGATTGATGGAAATGTACCCCATCTATTATCTACCGGAAATTTAGAAGATCCATCTCTACGTAAACTAGAACTTAAAATATATTTCCCTTTATAACTGTATTGAAGTCTACCTATTAAACCAATTCTAGTTTGAGTATAATCATTTCCTGAAGAAACAAACTGAGTTCCTGTTGCTCCATTTAACACTTGTACATCATCATTAGTAGCACCATTTCTAGTTGCAGTAAAGGCTTCACTTGTGTTTTTTGCTCCAGAAATAAAAGCGGTAAGTGTAAGATCATGATCTTCGGCAAACACTTTATTATAGATTGCACCAAATTCTGCTACTAAATTGGTAGTAAACCTAGTTCTATTAGATACAAAACTATCTTCTGGCTGACTTTGTAATACTGGTGGATTTTGATTATTATAAATTTCTTGATACGGTCTGTAAATTTTACCAATACTATTAATAGAAGTAATACCTAAATTACTAGAAAGATTTAAATGTTCTGTTGCCTGATACTTTAAATTAAGTGTTGCTGCAGATCTTGTAGTTTTATAATTATTAGTAGTTCTTAAACTTTCAATAACCCAACCTAATCTATTTACATCATCTCCACCTTGAGACAATTCATCTAAATTATCTAAATTTACACCATTTTGAGTAGGTCTATACACAATAGATTGTGATAAAAGATTTCCTTGAGGAATATCTCTACTATCTGTATTCATAGAAACACTAGATTGAATTCTTAGCTTATTTTTTTCATAAACTGTACTTGCTCTAATATTAAAACGATTATATCCCGAATTAATCTGTAGTCCATCTTGACTAAAAAACCCTGCAGAAACATTATAAGTGATATCTTCTGTACCTCCAGAAACATTTACATTATAATCTTGTGTTGGTACATCATTAGTAAAAATTAAATCACTTAAGTTAGTTTCATTTAAAAAAGTTCTTGGTTGTTGTAAAATCTGTAAACTAACTTGATCATCATAACCTCCATTTACATTTCTATTTTGAACAACATCAAAATAAGTTTGCTCTACAGAATTCATTAAAGGCACTGCTGCTCTTCTATGTTGTATTGCATAACTAGCATTTACTCTAACTTGTAAAGAACCTGGTTTACCTTGTTTAGTTGTAATTAAAATTACACCTGTAGCTCCACGAACTCCATAAATAGCAGTTGATGCAGCATCTTTTAATACGTTAATAGTTTCTACATCTGAAGGTGGAATTCCTGGATCTCCATCTTGTATAACGCCATCTACAACATATAAAGGAGTATTATCTCCAGACAAAGAAGTAACACCTCTAATTAATATTTCTGATGTTCCTCCTGGTTCTGAAGAAGAAACAATATTTACACCAGATACTTGTCCCTGTAAAGCCGATCCTAAATCAGAACTAACAACACTCTGTATGTCTTCTGCTTTTACTTGAACTACCGCACCCGTTATTTCTTTCTTTTTAACGGCTCCATACCCAATTACGACTATTTCTTGTAGGCTTTCTACAGACGGATCTAAAACAACATTCATCGTTGCATTTTTAACCTTTAAAACTTTCTGCGTCATACCAATGTAACTAAACTCTAAAAGATCTCCAACATTGGCTTTAATAGAGAAAAGTCCATCAAAATCGGTTGAAACACCATTTTTTGTACCTTTTACAACAACACTTACTCCTGGTATTGGCCCCTGATCTTCAGAACTTGTTACGGTTCCGGATACCTTAATTGACTGCGCATTGGAGCTAAACTGACACAACAGCGCAAAGAGTAAAAGCAAGAAACTACCTGCCTTGGCTTTACTCAATAATAAATTTAAAATTTTCATGTATTTAATTTTGAATTTGATTGAATTTGTTTGCTTTTGTAAACTCTTATGATAAAAAAACCAACTATTAATTATATAGTCTACATTTTTTAACATAAAATTACGATTACAAAGTAACAGCATAATCTCAATTTTAGATATATGTCATTTATCTCTTTATTACTGTATTTTATCCTTATTATATGTTATTTTACTTCTTTAAGGTAATATCAGTCTAACTTTAGAAACGTTGGAAAACTATATTTTTAAAGAATCTAAAACATGATCCTCTGATTTTAAAACTCTTACTATCAAATCTATGGAAGTAATTGATTTATCTATCGATATTTTAGTCTGAAGTATAAATACTTTTAATGGATTCACTTTTTCTAATTTTATCTCTTTTATTATTTTACCTCTCTTATTTTTTAAATATAGAAAAGCTTGTCCTTCCATAAAAACCCCATAAGACCCCTTTAAAGTTTGAGTATCTTTTTTTAACTGTAATTTACCTGTAATAATACCTGCTAGATTTACATCTAAAACTGGCGAAGTTTCAATTTTTGCAGCTCCATGAATTTCTTTATAGGTAAAACTCTCTTTTGGCTGTAACGTATATAAAGGTGTTTTTACTTCCGTTTCTAAATATCCGGTTTCTAATCCACTACAAAAAATAGCCATATTTATGCCATGGTCATATTCTTTAGAAGCATCATAAGGTTCCATAATTTTTACAAATGCAGTGTTTGTAATTTTATTTACATAACAAATCCAAGATTTGGATGATATAATATGTAAACCAGCCATTGCATTGTAATCATATTCAACTTCATAAATTCCGGGTGCAACTTCGCCTTTCCAATTGGTTCCTTTATTAAAATATTTTTTTACATCTTCTGTGTTATTTTTATCAATCTTAAAACGATTTCTATTGATAAAATTCCAACGTTGTTTTGGCGTTGCAGAAATTTCGAATTGTGCTCCGCTTGGTAATTTCAATTCTTCCGAAAAAGGAATAAAAGCACTAAAATTATGTCCGTCTTGTAATTTTGAATCACTCCAAGAAACATGTTGGCTAGAAATCATCAATCCTTTTTTAATTGTTTTGTCTCCAACATTTTTTAATGTATGGTAGATGTAAACCAAGCTAGAATTGGATTCTATATACAAACTTCTACCATATTGAATTTTCTCATCAATTTTATCTGGATATAAAAATTTCTTTTCTTTTCCGAAGAAAAAAGGAACCGGTAATTCTTGCACACCAGATTGCACTTCAATAGTTTTCTTTCCTTCGGAATTTTCTCCAATAGATACCTTATAAGGTGAATCTCCAATTACAACTGGCGGCGGCCAACGTTTAGATTTGTTTCCATTTTTATCTATGGATGAATTTTCAATTGGCAATGGCACTAATCGATAACCACCAAAGTTGCGCCATTCATTCATTTTTACTTCCTCTGAAGACCCAAAAGACTTACCCTTTAATTTTGGATTTACCCATAAAGAAGGAACATCACCTAAATTATATTCTAAAATTCTACCAGCGGCTTCCGGCACAACCGCCAAACTGATATATTTATTTTTAGCGACGTACACATCACTCCACCCCCAGTTGTTGTAGTTTTTTTCTACTGAAATTGTTTTTTCTTGAGAAAAAGCACAAATACTGAATAAAATTAAGAAGTAATTTTTCATTTTTTAGTTATTTATAAAAGTAAAAGTATATCGTTTTTATTTCTCGGAAACCTCTACGAAATAGACTTCATAAGGCTTAAGAACCGGCGTTGATGAAGCAGGAATTCCATTTATAAGATCTTTGCAAACAGGTTTACTTTCTTTATTAGAAAACGAAACTTCTAATTGAACTTTATTTTTACCTAAATTAATAATTGAAAGTAAGTTTCTACCATGAGCTGTTTTTATAGAACGCCAAGTACATGTTTTAAAATCTGAATCTGTTTTTTCTGTAACTACTATTTCTGGTAACGCCTTTTTACTTCTTAAAAAAGAAAATGCTTTTAACTGCATTTCCTCCAAAGAATTTAAAATAAATAAATTATTACTTTTTGATTCTAAGCTTTTTAATGGCTCGCCATATTCATTACTTTTAAAACTATTCTTATCCATAATAACACTACCTCCTTCATCTAAATACTGCTGTACAGCCTCAAACTCTGTTTCCGTTACGTGTTCCGTATTGTAAATTAAAATAACATCCCAATTGGCTTTATCCTGTTTTTTAATGATATTTTTAGTCGCAAACCCTAAAGAAATTCCTTCAAAATTTAAACGTTCATATACATCAAAAATACCATCCATATAATCTCCTTTTTGTTTTGCAGCGGTCTTCGAATAAAAAATTCTAATTGGTTTTCTTTGATTTTGAAAAGCTGTAACCTCTTCAGAAAAAGTATTTAAATCGATTAAAGTATTCTCTAATTCAAATGTAACTCTTGGTTGCTGATTGTTAGAACCAGCATAACCATCTGTTAAATTTCTACGCAAAGAGCCATCATTTTGTCTTGGCCAATACCAAGTTTGAGACGCATTTAAACCTAACAAATGAGCAGCCCAATAAGTTGCTCTAACATATTTAGGATTCATATTTAAGTCTCTTGTATGGCTTCCGCTTAACAAATGACTTTCTGAATTAAAATTAATTTGATTTGGTTTTATCGATTTTAAGAAATCATAACCCATAAAAAGTTCTCTCCAACCAAACACATATTTCTTATCCCAATCAGAATGTATTTTTTTGGGTTTTATATTATTATAATGTGCGGCAATATCGTTTCCATTAATATCAGATAATTCTGTTAAAGCTTCTAAATCTATACCTGCATCTGCATTATTATCGGTAAAAATTGATGGCATTATTTTTAAATGTACTTTTGCCTTCGGATCATTCTTTAATAATTCTGCTTTTAAAAATTGAAACCAATCTATCACTCTTTCTTCATTAAAAGTAGTCCAATCATACCATTTAGGAGTACCTCTTTCTGATAAATCTACAGGCAATAATTTTTCTATTTCACTAAAATTAACAAGGTTCGTTTTCCAAAGAGAATTTAATTGCGCAATTGTTTTGTGTCTTTTTTGAAGCCATATTTCAAATTTTTTAATTGTATAATTAGAAACATCCTGTCTAAACCACACTTTCTTTTTTCCATCTGTGTAATTTGCCCAACGTGGTTCATTCGTTAACATATAACCTAATTGCGTAAATTTTTTATCTTTTAAAAAAGGCACAGTTCCTTTAAATAAATTTGACATTAAAATTCTTGCTCCAGGATTATCTATGTCATACTTTGTAAATGGTTTTCCTTGAATTTCACCAAACTCTTCTCCAAACTCTGTTAAAGTCCATTTTGGAATATTTTTTTGAGAAACAAACACAAAACCTGCTTTTTGGCTATAACTTTCCTTAATTTTTTTAATTGTTTGAGGAGTAATTTCACCTTTTTTATTCTTTACTTGAGAAGGACTTATTAAAAAAACATCTAATTCTCCAAAATATTTATCTAATTGATTTGTACCTGGTTTCCATGTATAATCAGACAGAAAAACAGGTCTATTTCCATTTACTAAAGTGTTTTCTTTGATAGCTATTTTATGCCAATTTGGTCTTATATATTTTTTTCTAAAAATTTCACCTGTCAATAATTCATTGGCATTTTGTATACTTTCATCTAAAAGAAGTAACATGTCCTTTTTTTCAAAATCAGGCAAATTAGTTGCCATTTCTGCCGCTTTCTTTTTATAAATAGCTACTTTTTTATAAAGTTTTGTGTTCTCATCAATATTATTTTCATCCCATTTTGCAAATTTTCTAAATATATCTACTGTATTTAAAGCCAATTTTTCTTTATAATTATCAATTTTTTTTAATTCTAATTTTTCCACTAGATTTTCTAAAACTGATACTTTAGATTTTATTTGTTTTTCTAAAGATTGAGAAAAAAGGCTTACACCAAGAAAAAGAAAAATCACCAAGATACTTTTTTGAATCATAATCTATTTTTATTTAATAAATGAAGTCTTTTATTTTTTAATGTTTAATACTATTTCTTTACCAAAACTGATTAAATTGTTCTAGTAATAGTTTTACAATTTCAAGATTATTTTTAAAAATATTTTTTAGTTTCTAATCTTGTTTCTTTTATTAAATCTAACCTAGAAGGACTCTAAATCACCTATAAACAAGATGCACTATTAAACAACAAATACCTTCCTTACTAAAGCATTAATATTTGGTGTAATTGCAATTTTTGATACATCAATTAATACATATCGGCAATTTATCATAATATTGATACGAAAAATTGCTAAATAGTACCTTTTACCCCCTCAAAATTACCATACTTAAGAAGTTTGAGTGATACAATTTAAAAGCAAAAATGATATTATAATGAAGATTTGTTTTCTTTTTCAAAATTTTGTAGAAGCTCCTTTTGAGTTGCTGATAATTGCTGATTTTTTAAAAACCAATACGCTCTTCTTGCCGTTATAAAATCTGATTTTAAAAGTGGTAATACATTTTCTACCACTTTTTTAGAAATGGGATTTTTAGCCTGTATTACATCTAGAAAAAAAGAAACCTCTTGATAAGAACTTAACTTCGGGATTTGATTGCTTAAGCGATCTAAATAAGAACTTGACACCTTGTAATTTATTAATTTCAAAGACCGAATTGCCGCTAACTTCTGTGCCGTTTTTCCCTTTACAAAAACCTCTTCTGTTGCTGAAAAATAAATATTTGCAGGCGCTTTCTCTATATAAGCAAAGGTCGATTTTAATAAAATTTCTTCTTCTAAAACTCTTTTGGTTATGACCTTAATAAAAGGCGTTGTGTAATTTTTTCTTCGTTCTAAATCATGCAAAGCAATCTTAAAATAAGCTTGATTTTCATCAACCAAAAAAACTTTTAATTGTTGCTCTGAAACGGATTCTCCTGTAATTTCTTTAATTTTCTGCACAATATCTCCATTTGCCCAATGCCATAAAGTAAAACAAGTTAAAGCCGCACCAGGAACTGTATCTTTTTCATCTAACTCTAAAGCTGTTGCTCCAGAAACAGCATCTGTATCCTCATCACTATGTTTATCAACTACAGTTAAAATTTCATCTATAAAAACATCTTTAAAAGGAGAGTTTACATTCGCTAAAATTGTTTGTAATTTTAGATAATCTTGAGATTCAAATACAGCATCTTCATACTTTTCTAAAGTTGCTCCTTCTTCCAACTCATATTTCTGATATTCGCCAATGTCATTCCAAAAGATACGAACAGGAATAATTTTACAAACTTTTTCTAAACAAATTACAGATTGAACATCCATATAATAGGAAATAGGAAGTCCATTTTCATCTATATTTTGAATCAAAATAATAGTTACAGCCTCCTTTTCTCCCGGATGCGTTATCTCTATTTTATGTTGAATTGTTTTATAGGGATCTACAGGAATATCCACACCACTTATCAAAAGAAGTGGAACGAGTATCCAAAAATATATTTTTATAAAATGTATCATTTATGTGGATGAATCTATATTAGGAGATCAATATAGATTCATATTCTTTAATTTATGTAATTTTCTGTAAATCAAAAGTAGTTATCAGTCTATTATGCATAACAACGCAACTCAAAAAGTTTTACATTCTCAGCGCCATAAGTTTCTGTCATTTTTACTCTAATAGCTGTCGTTTTTACGCTGCTAAACTTCATTTTAATCAAACGTGTTCTGTTGTCTGTTATAGCACCTAAGGCTATCCAACTTCCATTCACTCTTGCTTCAAAACTTACTGCTTTCAACATTTCTTTAGGTACAGAATTCCCATACAAATCGTCATTTTTACTGTCTTTACGCATCATAATATTACGATTCACATTGGTATCGCATTTAATTTCTATGGCTGATAATGTAACTGGAGCTTCCCATTCTGCTTGAATTTCTGCTGAAAGTCCATCCGATTGCCAATGATTTATTTCTCCGTAAATATCTCTCGAAATTCCGTTTGTTAAATTTTTAGCATCACCAGAAGAAGTAGATGAACCAAAAATGGTACTTGCCTTTTTAGCCAAATCTTTTGGGTCGTTGGCATTTCTCTTCGGAATAAAAACATCATCACGTAATAATTGTTCCTGTAATTCCTTTATATGTTTCTTAGCGACTTCTCTAGGGTTTATATTGTATTTATTACAAATAGTAGCTGCGGTACCAACTGCCTGACCTTCTAAAGCACATGTTGCCATAATTCTACTCGATGAAAGTGCAATATGCGTCTGACTCACATTTCTACCAGCAAATAGTAAATTAGACACATTTTTAGAATACAAACTTCTAAACGGAAATTGATAGACTTCTTTAAAATGATAATGAAAATAACTTGGTGGTTCAGAAATATTCTCTATCCCTCCAGGATTGTGCTCATCTAAAGACCAACCCCCAAAACCAATCGCATCTTCAAAATGCTTGTGTTCTGTCATGTCCTTTTCCGACAGAATATAATCTCCAACAAAACGACGAGACTCTCTTCTTCCGGGTAAAGAACCTACCCAATCTAAGGCTAAATTTTCTGCTTCAGGAAACTTACCAGAGTTTTTAATATAATCCCAAACACCATGTAAATAGCCCATTAATTTATGTCTATTCACTTCTGCTTCTGCAATAATATCATCTTCACTCCCAACTTCTATCCACCAAACACCATCTCTAAATCCAGCAAATTTTCTTCTTTTATTTGCACCTTCATGCGTGTATTTAATAGCATAAGAAGGAGGAGAATACTTCATAGGTTTCCCCATATCTTTAGAAGACATTAATAAAGTTGCGCCCATTTGCCATCCATCTGGCTCATCTGGTGCATATTTTTCATTAAATTCTGCTTTCCCTTCTCTACCTGTTCTGTATTCTGCACCAGAAGTTGCAGCTAACAATCCATCACCAGAACAATCAATAAAAATGGGTGCATTAATTGTAAACATGGTTTCGGTTGTTGCTTGCCAACACATTGCAGATTTTATTTTATTTCCATCCATCACCGCATCTACCGCTTGGGTATTTAACATCAATGTAATGTTAGGCTCCCTCACCACAAAATCATATAAAACATGATCGAAAACAGGAAAAGATTCTTGCTCATTTTCAAAACGATTGTGCAATAAAATTTCTTCTATAATTCCTGTTTCTCTTTCTGCTTTTCCCTTAATATTATTTACTCCGTTTAAATGCACACGCATTTCACTGGAAGCATTTCCTCCTAAAACAGGTCTATCTTGAATTAAAACCGTTTTAGAACCATTTCTTGCAGCAGCAACTGCAGCACAGATTCCCGCTGCTCCACCACCAATAACAGCAACATCATATCCGTTTGTTTTTTTTCTTGAATTCGCTCCTGTTTTCCCCGTTCCTAAATGAAACCATTTATCATTTTCTCTATCATACACCATATCATTTGTACTTGCACATGACGATGCAATCATAGGTATTGCTCCGACTGCAATGGCAGCTGTTGCTCCTTTTTTGAAAAAATCTCTTCTTTTCATTTTAATGTTGTTTTATGGATTATTTCTTACCAATATATTTTTTGCTTTTCAGCATAATTCAATGAAATCCAAGGGACAATTTTTATACAAATATTATATCTCCCGCAGATTTCGCTGATTAGCGCAGATTTTTAGTCTTCTTTGAAAATCTTCATCACCTCTAAAATATTAAATAGATTTCTTTGGAATATTTCCTTGCCAACCTTTAATAAATTGAATCATTAATTTTTCAACTAAAGCTGTATTTTCATTAGCGATATTCTTTGTTTCCGTTGGATCTGTTTGATGGTCATACAACTCTACAAAAACAGGCTCCTTCTCTTTGTTTGTTCTATCTTTCCAAACAATAAATCTGTATTGAGCTGTTCTCATGGCATAGCCCATTAAGTTGTTTTCAAACAAATCTCTGTCCCATTTTTCTTTTTGTTGATTTTTAATTTCCCCTTCAACCTCTTTCAATAACGGACCAAAATAAGTCTCTCTCATTGCTGGTCGTATTGGAAAGCCACCCCATTCTCTTAATGCTGGTGAAGGAAACTGACTAAACGCAGCATCTTTCCAAGGTTTTTTAGGGTTTTCTATTAATGGAGTAAAACTTGTTCCTTCTACATGTTTTGGAATTTCTAAACCTGCTAATTCTGCTAACGTAGGATACATATCTACCAATTCTACCAAAGCATCTGTGGTTTTTCCTTGACTTCCTTTTGGCATATCTGGTGTCCAAATTAATAACGGAACGCGTGTTGCTATTTCATAATTCGTTGCTTTTCCCCAAATACCCATATCACCTAAATGCCAACCATGATCACTCCAAACAATAATTATGGTATTTTCTCTTAAGCCTTCTTTTTCTAAAGCCGCAATCATTTTACCAATCTGAGCATCAACATAACTTACACATGCTAAATATGCATGTTTTAAGGTAATTGCTAATTCTTTATCAATAGGTCCTTGCTTCGGAATTCCGCTTCTTACACGTAATTCAAAAGAAGGATGTAACCCCATTGTTGCTCCATTTTCTGGGCCTTCAGTTTGGGTAGCTAGTTTTATTTTTTCTCTATCGTATAAATCCCAATACTTTTTTGGTGAAACCCAATTTAAATGTGGTTTATTAAAACCTAATCCTAAGAAAAAAGGTTTGTCATTTTTAGCCGCCATTTCTTTCATGGTTGCAATGGCTAATTCTGTATTATAGCCATCTACATAGGTATTGTCTGAAACATCTGCAGATTCATAAGCAACTCCAGAAGCCAAACCAAATTTAGCTACAGCACCATATTTTGCATTCATTTCTTTTCGTGTTTTTACACGATCTAAATTGTTCTTTTCTAAAGCAAAACCTACTGGTTTTTTTATGCCTTGCATACTATCTAAAGCTGGTAATCTACTCCATGATTTCTCATCATCTAAATCTCCATGATGAAAAATCTTCCCCATGTACACCGTTTCATAACCGTTATTTTTAAAATGTTGCGGCAGGGTAACCACATCTGGATTTACGTCTCTAAATTTGATGTAATTATGAAAAACCCCACTTGTTTCTGGTCTAATCCCTGTTAACAAACTAGCTCTTGATGGCCCGCAAATAGCTTGCTGACAATACGCATTTTCAAACAACAATCCTTCACCAGCAAGTTTATCTAAATTAGGACTTACAGCAATATCGGATCCGTAACAGCCCAATTCTGGACGTAAATCATCAATACCGATAAATAGGATATTAGGTCTTTTCTTAATTTTCTGATTCAATTCTTTTTGTGAAGAATTGCAACTAAAAAAGAGCAAGCTAAAAGCTGCTAAAAAATAGATTCTCATTATTATAAAATTATAAATTAGTACTGCAATTTAAATATCATTTTTGAGATAATAGTAGTTTAAAGGATTACAAAAACTTAACATTGTAGTATTTATCATTATAATTAACTTAATTTTAAATAAAAAAAAGTATCTAAAAAAAATAAAATAAACACTTGTTTAACAGTGTTTTAAAAACCATAAACACTTATTATTTTCCTTATTTATAACTTAACTTTTATTTTTAACTATTTTACAGGCGTAACAATTTACATTTCTTAACAATAGTACTTCACAAATTATTAAAAGTAACTTTAGTATTAATTTTTCGCTTCTTAAAATAGAAGATGACACTTCTATAAACAGAAAAACACTGTTAAGGAGCTAGAAAGTTTAACTATTATAAGTCCACTCAATAGAAAAAATCTTTAATATGGAGATGCTTTTAATACCGTTGGTAAAGCCTTATTAAATGCTAAAAACCTAGAAATATCAGAGAAAACATCGGAGCTTTTTCGTTTTTAAATATTTTTTGTGATAGCCTTACTACCAATTACCTTTATTGGGTTTATGATTAGAAGTCGAACTACACCTTTAAAACAAAAAAAAGCGACACAAAATCTCAAGATTTATTAATCGTTAAAAACAAAGAACTTACGATGAGTACACTTCAAATAATTAAAAAAAATTATATAAACTTTAAAGGATCTTCTTAAAAACGAATTTAGATATTGGAACAAAAGTCCTTTTAAAAGCAGGAAATAATCGTTCTATAAGTTTATGAAACTCCTTTAACAGCCTTTCCCCCTCTTTCAATATAGGTTTTCACAAACGTTTACAGGGAAAAACACCCAATTTAACTTCTGGCAACTTAAAGGTTTGTGCGTTGATAAAACCTAACTTTTACGGTAAAGAAATGGTACGTCTTTTAGGGGTTTCTTTTAGAAGTGTTCATATTCTAGGACATCGCCTAAAAAACAAATGAGCTTAATCATAGAGGTAGATTTAACCAATTATATAAATGCTATTTAATTTGTTAAATTAATTTACAAACTGCATGTTTAAGGTATTTTTCAGAGCTATAAAATCTCTTAAAATTGAATTAATTTCACAAAAAGTTGATTATTAACCAACTTTTATTATATTTGGAAAAAATGTGCTAGTAGAATTAATACAATTTAAGTAAAAAAGTTGCTGATTTTTATGTTTAGATGAAATACTTCGTACAAACATAAATACTATTATAATCATTTCCCCAATGTTTATTTATCTTCTGACATACTTAGAATATTTTACCCACAACATCAACAAAGTGTACTTAAAAATATTGCTAAATTTTTAAGTTTACAAAAAACACTTCATCTCTTAAATACTTTTTTAATCGTTTCCCTCGTCGATTAATGTAAGATTTATTAAAGTGAGTGAAATAGAAAAATGTTATTAAATTAAAATTGAAAAAAATGAAGGAGGGAAAAATTAAAAACATTCTTATTACAGGAAGTGATGGGCGGTTAGGCCAAGAATTACAAGAAATTGTAACTAAACAGGAAAGTAACTATACTAAATCAAATTTCCACTTTACAAATAGAAATTCTCTAGATATCACTAATTTAAAAGAACTTAGAGAATACATTGAATCTAAGAGTATTGATACTATTATCAATTGCGCAGCGTATACCGCTGTTGATGATGCCGAAAAAAATCCTGAACTTGCATACTTAATCAATACTGAAGCAGTGAAAAATATGGCAGAATTGTCATTGCAAAAAGGGATTAGACTTATTCACCTTTCTACTGATTTTGTTTTTGAAGACAATAAATTTAGACCTATTAATGAAGAAGATACTACTGGTCCTAAAAATATATATGCCAAATCTAAACTAGCTGGCGAAAATGAGATTAAACGCATTAACCCTGCAAACTCAATCATTATACGTACCTCCGGTTTATATAATCGCTTTGGCAATAACTTTGTTAATACAATTTTAAAGCTTGGGGAAAACAAAAAAGTTTTAGATATTGTATGTGATCAGTTTAATACTCCCACTTACGCAAGAGATCTAGCAATAGCCATCTTAACTATACTAAATCAAAATATAAAACCCTCTAAATCTTTAACGATATACAATTATAGTAATGAAGGAAGTTGTTCTAAATATGATTTTGTTAAAGCAATATTTGAACTTAGTAATATTAAATGTAAAGTCAATCCTATTAGTGCAGAACAATATCCTAATGCGGCAATACGTCCATATTACAGTGTATTAAGTAAAGAAAAAATTAAAAAAGACTTTAACATACAAATACCCTATTGGAGAGAGTCTCTTAAAGAGTATCTTAAAATTATAAATATTGGTTTAAATAAAAAACATAAAATAGGTATTATTGGTTCTGGCTTTATTGGAAGTGGTTTGGCAAAGTTATTAGCAGAAAATAAAAACTATGATATTTCTGGTATTTTAACACGTTCAGATGCCCGTAAACGTAATGATTTTGCACAACATAGCTTTCTTACAAATTCGTTAGAAGACCTCATAGAATCTTCAGACTTAATTGTTGAATGTAGTGGAGATGCTATTTATGCCACTGAAAGTATCGATAAGATTTTAAAAGCTTCTATACCCGTAGTTACTATGAACTCTGAGTTTCACGTAACAACAGGATCATACTTTGTTGATAAAGGATTAGTGACTGAAGCAGAGGGAGATCAACCAGGTGTTCAAGCTATCCTTCATGAAGAGGCTCTTGAAATGGGATTCAAGCCATTGGTTTATGCCAATATTAAAGGCTATTTAAATGAAAAACCTACACTTAAAGATATGATCTATTGGGGAAATAAATCTAACCTCAGTCTTGAAATGGTAACATCATTTACAGATGGTACAAAGGTAGAAATTGAGCAGGTTTTAGTTGCCAATGGCTTAGGTGCAGGAATAATACAAGAAGGATTAGTAAAACTTTCTAATGATAATATGCTTGAAGGAGGCTCTATACTTGCCGATAAGGCAAAAGAACTAGGGTACCCTGTCAGTGATTACTTACTTTCATCAAAATTACCGGCAGGAGTTTTTCTTATGGTAGAACATGATGAAGATCAAAAAGGTTCTTTAAAATATTATAAACTTGGTGATGGGCCATACTATGTTTTAGAACGTACCTACCATCTTTGTCATTTTGAAATAATTAAGACAATTAAACGTGTATTAACAGGCGGTGGTGTATTATTAAACAATAGTAAAAAACCTAAATTTAGTGTAGCGGCTGTTGCAAAACGCGATTTAAAGGTTGGAGATAAAATACAAAAAGGCATCGGAAGTTTTGATGTAAGAGGCACCGCTGTTGAAATTGTTAATAATCTGTCTCATGTTCCTATAGGACTGATTGCTAATGCTACTATTATAAAAGAGGTAAAAGAAGGTGAAAAAATTACTTTTGATGATATAGATATACCAGAAAGTTTGGCTTTAAAAGTTTGGAAAGAAATACTTGACAAAAGTAAAATACTGGAGTGTGTTTGATAATAAGCACATCCTTTAGCTTCTAAATTAGATAATTTACGATTCAACCACCTAATGGCAACATCAATTTTATTTATTCTTGAAGTTAAATAATAATGACTTATTTTTTTTGGTCTCATTATTTTTTTGATTCTTTTATTGGGATTCTGATGTGCTTAAAAATGTAATTCATAATTTCTAGTTTTTAATTAATTTGGATTTAAGAAATATATACTCTTAAATAGATGATTGCTATCTAGTTTTGGATTAAGAAAAATCACCCTTTAATCTTTTTCTTTTTACTCTTGTTTTTGTTGCTTTCTTCTTATTTCGGAATTATAAGCGAAAAGCCTTTAACATTATCTTTTCTTGGATAAGTTGTCATTTTTTTCAGCTGAAGCAGTACCAGACACATTTGCAATGTCTGGTAGCTTTAAATTTATTTATCTCCCTAAAACAACTCATCTACTGCCTAGGTATTTAACATCAATATTAAGTTAGATTCTCTCACCACAAAATCATATAAAACAGAATCGAAAACAGGAAAAGGTTCTTGCTTCTTTTTAAAACGAACGAGCAATAAAATTTCTCTTTCTCTTTTTCCTTTAATATTATTTACTTTGTTTAAACACACACGCATTTCACTAGAAGCATTTCCACAAATTATAGCAATATTAAAATCACTTATTTTTTTATAATAATTGATTGAATTTCCCAACTTCCTTTATTTGCATTCAGAGAAGGTTCAATTCGTAATCGTTTTAATAATTCTTTTGGTTTACCATAGTCACTAATTTTGAAGCTGTATTCTTTAAATTCAGTATCATTTGAAGAAATGCAGAATTCAATTTTTAATTCTTTATCCCAATTTATATTTTGAGTATCATTCCAAAATGCATTTTTCGCTTCATGTGTTGCAATACTAATCGAAGCTTTCGTCGCATTACTTTTATTTTTTAAGCATAGAACAATTATTCCATTTTTTTTGACATCTACTGTTGGCCAAAGAGCACTTTCAATTATTGTTTTTTCATTAATATCACCTTTTATTTTTGCTGAACTATCCCAATTTACGCTAGTACCTTGCACTCCTTTCCATCCCATTGCTGTAGTTTTAAAATTCCACTCTCTTCCATTATTTGGAAAACCTACATCATCTTTAGGAACATTCACGGTACCATCTTCATTAAAGTAAAGTGGTTTTAATGAAATTCCGCGGTAAAATAAACTAATGTCTTTATTTTCCATTACAACATAATACTGTCCTTTCCACTGAAAAACATCATTATGCCCACCCTCAAGAAATTTACCAACATAAACATAAGGCCCTTTTAATTTTTCAGACATTGCATATTGTCCTCCCCAAACGAGATAATAAAACGCACCTCTTTTAAACACAGTAGATTTATCAGCAGTCCATTTGTCGTTACCTTTTTTATCAGTTACAATAACAGCTTTAGGCTCATCTGCTAGGGTAATCATATCCTTTCCAAGTGTGACCGCATAATAATGTCCTGCTCCAAAAAACATTGTATAAACACCATTTTCTTCATAAACTGCGGGATCATAAGGAGGTCTGTTGCCAATTATCCCTTCGGGAAGTAGTGGTTTTCCCAGAGCATCATGCCAAGGACCTTTTGGTGAATTAGCAATCATAACTCCCGTACTAATATTACGATTAGAAAAGTACCAATAATAGTTAAACCCTACTTTTACAATATCTCCAGCCCAACAATTTGGCAAATCGCCAATGTAAGTTTGTATGGGTAGAATTTCGCCTTCCTTTCTCCAATTAATTAAATTATTTGTTGAACGGATCTCCCAACGATCCATTCTCCAAGTATCTTCTGTATCCCAACTTTCATCATGACCTCCAAAAAGATAAACTCTATTATTATCTACCAAAACATGAGGATCTGTTAATCCCTCTTCTGGAAATAGGTTTAGGTTTAAAATAGGTTTAGTTACATTGTTTTCAGTATAGCTAGGAGGAATTGCAGCTTTTGCTTTTCGAAGCAGTTCAGCACGAATTTCTGGTGCTTTCTCAAAAAACATTTTTTTATTTGCTTTTTCTTTTTCTGACTTAGATGTACAACCAAAAGCAAGTGTTAAAATCAAAACAAATTGAACTAGTTTCATGTTTTATAAGATTATTTATATTTGTACTTCTACTCTTTATTTGTTAACTCTAAAATCTTTTTTCTCATTATTGGATTCCAGATTTCATATCCCAATTTATTTAAATGCATCCCATCCTGAATAAAAATATCCGTTTTCAATGTTCCATCTGCATGCAACATCGGAGTGGCTAAATCAATAAAATGAACATTTTTTTCTTTTTTACTAAAATTTAAAAGCTCTGTATTAGTAATTGCTTTGTTCTTGCGGATATCTTTTCCTATAAAATCATCTACCATAACAGGTTTCATAGAAAGTAGTAAAATGGATGTTTTAGGAAAATCTGTTTTAATCTTCTCTACCAGTTTTTTAAACACATCTACAGCTTCTTCTGGCGCTTTTCCTTGCTCAATATCAATATCACAATAAATGGCGATAATTGAAGGACTGTATTTTTTTATAAGTGAGTTGTAATGAAATATAATTTCATGCATATTCATTCCTCCAATCCCTCTGTTAATAACAGAGAAATCTGGAAATGAAATAGACGTTTTCCAACCAGCAATACTTGAACTTCCAACAAATAAAATTGAATTTTTTGAAAATGAATTCTTATCATCAAAATTCTGGAAATTAGCAACTGCTTTTTCCATTCTATCACTTCTTGTTACACTAATAGTTTTGGGAGTTTTTTTATATTTATCTTGATTTTGATGAAACAAAGACATCGCCTTTTTATACTTTTCTGGATGTAAATTATAATCTAATTTATGATCCTTCCAATACGTTCTAGATTCTTTATAAAAAGAATATTTAACCGCATCAGTTACCGTCTCATTTTTCAAACAATTCTGAAGAAAATCTACAAACTGAACATCACTAAGCTTCGTTTTTTCTTGCGACGAAATACTACTACTAAGGCACAAAAAAATTATGAATAATACTCTAAACATTTTTATTTTATGAAACACCATTTGCATAACCGATAATTACCACAGCAATAATCAACACTAAAAGACCAAATAGCATAATGTTAAAAGGCTTTTTAGCATCTTTCCATTCTTTATTAAGATATGCCCAAAAATTACCCACTATAAGTGACAAGCCTAATAATATTGGCCATCCTACTACAGCTCCTAAATCTCCCATTAAAGTTGCTCCTTGTCCATAAACTCCCAAAGCACCAAACCATAATAAAGCAGCAACAATAGCCCACATATAAGCTTTCCCTGCATTAGGTGTAGAGAAGGAATTCCATGTTTTGTTCTTCATCAATAAAAAGATAGCATACCCTGCATTCACAATAAAACCACCCCATAAAACAACAACCCAAATAGCTAAACTACTATTTCTAGGTATTGCGCCAGACGAAATAGCCAAAGAACCAATTTCACCACCTTTATCAAAACCAATAGCTAATGCAGCTGATAAAAGTCCACTTAAAACAGCAATAATAATTCCTACTTTTAAATTAACTTTCTCATCCTTATTATCAACCTTCTGCAATCTATCTTTTAAGATACCTGCATAAGCCGTTATAGCAACTCCAATTAGCATTACAATAACTCCTGTAATAATGTATGGAAAAGAAGCCAATCCCTTAAAATTATCTAAGCCAAAGAAAGGAATTAAACTACCTGCAGCAGCACAAACTCCCATTACAATTCCGTAGGTTAAAGACATACCAATATAAGGCACACTTTTTCCAAACATAATACCACCAACACCCCAAAGTGCACCAAATGTCATTGCTAATAATGTAGTATTAAGAGACGCGTTTGAAAGTACCGTAAATAAATCTGGCACTACAAGAAGTCCCCATATTGTGGGCACAAGAATTAATGCAAAAACTGAATGTACCAGCCACCAAGCCTCCCATTTAAGAGGTGGCATAAATTTCATTCCAAGTCCAAATGAGCCCTGAAATACACTTGCAAAAATTACTAGTAAAAGTGGTAAAAATTCCATAATTATAATTAAGTTTTATTTATAAAATTAAAATGGTTTAAACTTTTTTATTTGACGCAGGAAATAGACTCCTTTAACTCAGTTGAAGGCTTTTTTCTGCTGAATAGCATCATCGCTATGGAGCAATAAAAAGACAAAAAATGAGTAAAAAGCAACATTCTATAGTCAAATAAGAAATACTTAAACCACTTTGAATGCTTATTAATTATTCTTTGATTTCCATAAATTCTATAGGAGCTCCATTGTGCACAATAAAAGTAACTCTTACACCTTCTCCAGGTGAAAACGTAGGTACTAAAATTTCTTTCCCTTCTATAGCTTCCTCCATATTATCAACATAATAAGCAACGTGAGGTAAAGTCCTCATCATTTCTGGCATTGGGCTATCGTCATCAAATTTTACCCATTCAATTTTATATTCATCTTTGTCAAATTCTGTAAAGTGAATTTTTCCTGGTTCATAAAAACCATCCCATTCTTTTTCTTCTGTTGTAGGTATTCCGATGTGACTAAATTTGTAATTCATAATTTTATTTTTTTTGTTATTTAATAATTGGTAAACATATTTGTAATAATAAAAGAGGAACCCATCCTATTCGGATATTTAAACTTCGCCCAATGTCTTATTTCATCAATAAATATATTGAGCAAAATTTATTTTATTCCATTAGTATAGGAACCCAAACACTCATTTCTGCCTGACCTCTATTAGCCCATGCAAAATAAGGCACAAATTGAGCTTTATAAGTATCCCATTTGATGTCAGTCATTTTTCTATACATTCCTTTTTTATCATCCTTACGTAATTTTACATTACCGTTAATTGTAGATATACCTCCTAAAAGGTCTGGTTTGTAAGTTGCCGTTAATTTCGATTTTACAGGAAGATACACATCTAAAATATCAGTTCCTTTAGGTAAATCTGGAGATTCAATACAGTATACAACCGGCCCTCTTTTAATAGCTGCTTGATTTCTAACTTCTTCAATTAATGGATGTCCTTCTAATAACGTAACATTCATTGGCATATCTAAAGTTAATACATCGCCTTTAATCCATTTACGATTCACGATAGCGAAGTTTCCACTTTTAGGTGCAATACCAGACGGTTTTCCATTAATTAAAATTTTTGATCCTCTTGCCCAATCCGGAATTCTTAACATAATATCAAATGCTTCTTTTTTACTCTCTTCAACAGTAATATCTACTTTTCCTTCCCAAGGGTATTGGGTAACTTGCGTTAATTTTATTGAAGATCCATCTAATAATTTAGTCGATAATTTATTTCCTCCGTATAAGTTTACGGCTATTCCGTTTTCCGATAAACTATACGCCCATCCTGAAACTTTTGCGATGGTACGTACTAAGTTTGGCGGACAACAAAAACATGGGATATATGGCTGACGAACATCAAATTCTGTATCATTCCCTGGATCATAACCATCATGACTTACACGAAGTGGGTTTGCATAAAAATAATCTTTCCCTTCAACACTAATACCGGACAAAGCACTATTAAAAAGCACCAATTCCATAATATCTGCATATTTAGATTCTCCGTTTAACCCTAACATTCTATAACTAAACATAGAGTTACAAATATTGGCACAGGTTTCATTATATGCTGATAAATTTGGCATCATATATTCATTAATAAACCCTTCATGAACCATATCTACATGAGATGACACCCCATGATGTGTTTGTCCGACTGCACCAGTAACATACATTTTCTTATTCACTACATTACCCCAAAGTCTATCTAAAGCATCAATTAAAGCTTGCTCACCTGTTTCTGCAGCAACATCTGCAGCTCCAGCATAAAAGTATAATGCTAATACAGCATGACCTTCTGCTGTTTTTGCCTTACGAATTGGTGTGCGCTCTTGCACCATATCTCCAATAAACTTATAATTTGAAACAGCTGTAGGTTCTACTTTAGATTGCCCTCTTAAATTGATAAATAACTCAGCTAATTCTAAATATTTCTTATCATTTGTTGTTCTATACAATTCTACCAACCCCATAATTTGAGTTTGATTAAAACCAAAACGTTTTAAATCTCCTTTTGGTTCTGGCATAAATTTATTATAAAGAAAATCTGCATTCTTAATTGCTAAATCTAAAAAGTTCGTTTTCCCTGTAATACGGTAATGAATACATGCACTTGTATAAAGATGTCCAAAATTATACATTTCATGATGCTGTCTGTTACCAAAACGATCCATGTCTGCTTCAGTTTGAACTTGCGTATGTATGTAACCATCTTCTGCTTGTGCTTTTTTAATTATTTCAATATACTCATCAAGATCTTTTATAATTTTCTCATCTTTATTTTGAGCATAAATGTACATTGATGCTTCCATCCATTTATAGAAATCACCATCGTGCCATTTCATTCCTTGATGCTTTCCTTCTTTTAAGCCAGCAGCAATTTTAAAGTTATTTAAAGCATGACCAACATCTCCTGTTAAAAGTTTTCCCATGTAAGGTACCATCACTTTTTCGGCAACTTCAAATTTATCTGCCCAAAAACCATCTGTCCAGGTACAATCTCCAATATCGATGCTTTTTAATTTTACATACTTACTATTTGTATTATTAATAATACCCTTATGTGTATTTAACTTAAAATCTTTACTAGTTCTGGTTTTAACTGCTAAAGCTTTATCTTTTTCTACCTCTTGTTTGCAAGAAATTATCAGTAGAAAACCAAATACTGCAATTATCAGGTATTTCATTGTTTTTAGAATCATTGTTATTATTGTTTAGTTAAAATTTCTTGTAGTTGATTTTTTAAATCTGCCTTAATTTGACGATACTTTTTATTGTTGGCTAAATTTATCCACTCATACGCATCTTTAGTATGGTCGTATAATTCTTCTTTACCGTTTACATATAAGATGTATCTGTATTTTTCTGATCTTACTGAATAACTTTGCTTTTTAGTCTCATCACTTTTTAAAAGCCCTCTTACAGCGGTTAAAGCAACATCTGGTCCTTTCCATTGTGGATTTTTAGGGTTTTCTAAAAATGGTTTTAAACTGAATCCACTTAACGTTTTTCCTAATTCGTTTTTAGTATTGCTTGCTTTAATATTGGCAAAATCTGCAATTGTTGGATACAAATCAATTAATGATACTGGGTGTTTTATACGTTGTCCTTTGCTTCCTTTAATGCTAGGATCTTTTATAATCATTGGAATTCTTGTACTTTCTTCCCAAAGGTTATTTTTATATAAAAAATCTTTTTCGCCCATATTATACCCATGATCACTTACTAAAATAACTACGGTATTTTTATCAAAACGACTTTCTTTTAACGTTTTTAAAACCTTCCCAATTTGATCATCTGTAAAAGAAACACAAGCTAAATAAGCTTGTACATATGTTTTTAAACCATCATCTATATTTTTGTAAGAAGCTTCTAATTCTTGATAATGTTGCGTCCAAGGCATTGCCCATTTAAAAGTAGTACGGTAATACGTATCTTTATTATCATTCTTTTTTATCACCGGTACTTTTAACGTTTCTAAAGGATACATATCAAAATATTTCTGAGGAGCTACCAAAGGAGTATGAGGTCTCACAAACCCAACTGCCATAAAAAACGGTTTATCATTATTAAATTTATCCAATCCTTTTAATTTATCAACTGCCCATTCTGCACTTAATTCATCATTCATTAAATCACGATCATCATCATTTACATACTTAAATGGCTTTTTATTTTTCACATCATACCATCCTTTATAACCGGGTGCTTTATCAGTTACTTTCACATTTGGCACTTTTGCTAAAGACATAAATAAACCATCGTTTTTATTATCAGTATACGCCGCTGGCATGTTAGGATGTTTGGCTACCTTTTTACCATCGTAAGCATAAGGTCCAAAATCATTTTCTATTCCATATTCATTCCATTCAGATTTAACCCTGTGATGCATTAGTTTTCCAGTAGCATACGTTTTATATCCATTATCTCCCATAAATTGGGCGATGGATTTACTGTTACTTAATACCTTATTGATTGTCCAATCTGTAAACCAGAAATTATGTGAAACATGCGGATAAATACCTGTTAAAAAACTTGCTCGAGAAGGGGCGCAAATAGGTGTATTTGTATGTGCATTTGTAAACACGGTTCCTTCTTTTGCTAAGGCATCCATATTTGGAGTTTTTACTTGGGGATGTCCTCCTAAAAAACCTGTATAATCATTTAAATCGTCTACTACAATTAAAAGAATATTTGGTTTTTTCTCTTGAGCATAACCGTTTAAAAAAATACTTAGCAAAAATACACTACAAAAAGTTTTCAAAAATTTATAATTCATCATGAGTTTATTTACTCTCAAAACTAGGGAATTAAATCTAAAATACCCTCCTAAAACTTCTTACATAAACTTAACATTTATAAAAATAATTATTTATTTCACTTAACATAAATAATTGTTTATATTTGAATAAAAAACACCTATTATACTGTATATGATAAATTTAAAAAACATATTAAAACGATATATTTTTATAATTATACTTAACATTTTTGTTTTTCAATATTTACAGAGTCAACAATTAAAAACTCATTTTGAAGAGAATTTAATTCCTTTAAATACACCAACCGATTCTATTTCTATTTTTTTAACCAAAACAAAAGAACAAGCGATAATAAAAAAGGATAGTACCTTATTAATTAACACCCTTATTACTCAAAGTAGATTTAATAGGTTTAAACTAAATTACTTAAAAGCATTTAGTTTTGCAGGTGAAGCTCTTTTTATATCCGAAGAATATAAGAACCAACTTTTAATAGCAAAAGCCAATGAAGAATTAGGTGTTTTAACCTATTTATACAAGCAAAACGAAGAATCTGAAAACTATTTAAAAAAAGCACATCAACTATATAAAAAGCTATATAAGCAGAACAAAATTGATGTCTCTCAAATTTATAAATCTTATTACAATTTAGTTTTACATTATCAACGCATTACAGATAAAGAAAACCTACAATCTTATATTGATAGTTGCATTATTTTTTCAAAAAAGACGAAACTCCCCCCTATATATTCTATTTTTCTTGACGAAAAAAAAGCAAGTATTAGCGAGTGGAATAATGCACCAGATGAAGCATTACAACTATTAAAAAAGGCAGCATATCAATTAGAAAATGAAACGTTAAATTCTGGTTTAAAGAATAAAGACAAAACGTTTTTACTAATTATTTACGGCAGAATTGCAATCATTTATCATAAAAAGAAAAACCTAAATGAAGCTAAATTTTATTTTGAAAAATTCACTAAAATCAAAGGAGTTTTAGGAGAAACAACTTTTTATAGATCGTTTTTATACTCTCGTTATGCTGAAGTTTTAAAAGAACTAAATTTATTTGCACAAGCCTATGAATATGAAAAAGAAGCTAATGACATTAGCAACTCTTTATTAAACCCTAGAAACGAAAAAAACAGAGGTTTTTTAACCATTAAAAACTATTACAAAGAAGAACTTATTAAGAAAAGAGAGCAATTAAATATTAAAAATTTAGAACTAACTAAAAAGAAAAAAGCCCTTCTAAATTTTAGAATATCACTTTTTATTATCCTTTTTTTAGTAATTCTTTTAACCTTAGTTGTTAGGCAAAGAATTAAAAATTTAAAGTTTGAAAAAAAGCAGCAAAACTCTAGAGAACTATTAGATGTTAAGAACAAGGAACTCACCACTAATACGCTTCAATTAATAGAAAAAGAACAAGTCATTAAACAATTAAGCGATTATATTAAAGAAGCAAATCCAGGAAATAAATCAAAAATAATTTTAAAAACGATAGAAAGAAGTTCAACTAGTTTATGGGACTCTTTTAACAGAAGATTCAACGAACTGAATAAAGGTTTTTATGAGAGGTTACAAGAGAAAGTACCAGATTTAAGTAGAGCAGACAGAAAGCTTTGCGCACTAATAAAACTTAATTTTTCGGGCAAAGAAATGGCGTATTTACTAGGTATTTCTTTAGGAAGTGTACATGTTGCAAGACACCGATTACGTAAAAAAATGAAACTGGAAAGACATCAAAATCTAACCAGTTTCATTACTTCTATATAATCTAATATGTATACTACTTTTTAGTAGGTAAATCAGTTAACATATCTACCTCAAAAGTTTCGTTGTATTGTGGCATTCTACCATCTTTCCATAACTCTTCATCTTTTGCAGAATAATACCATAAAGGTTGCACAAAACCTTCTGTCCATTTTTGAGTTTCTGCTACCATTTTTTTAAGACGTTCTGGATATCTACCTCCTAAATTTTTCTTCTCTCCAATATCTTTAGTAATATTTGTTAATCTCCAAGGTTCATTACCCATTCGTGTAATTTTCCAATCGCCTAATCTTGCCCCAACATCACTATAACCATGACGATATCTTAAACAGTAAATCATGTCTTCTTTATGTGGTTCTGTATTATTTTTTACAGCTTCCATAATATCCTTACCATCTAATATTTTGTCTTTAGGAATTTTACCTTTTGCTAAATTTACAAACGTAGGATATAAATCTAACGAAGAAACAGGGAAATCAAACTTTAAACCTTTTCCTAATTTTTTAGGATAATGCATAAACATTGGCACTCTATAACCGCCTTCCCAAGCATCACCCTTAGAACCTTTAAGTGGATAATTATTAGCTCCGTGATCAAAATTACCACCATTATCACTCAAAAATACAATTAACGTATTGTCGTACTGATTTGTTTCTTTTAACTTTTTCACAATCTTCCCAACTCCTCTATCAACAGCATACACCATAGCCGCATACGTTCTTCTGTCTTTATCTTTAATATTTGCAAAAACCTTTAAATCTTCTGCTTTTGCTTCTAAAGGAACATGTGGCGCATTATAGGCTAAATAAATAAAGAAAGGATCTTTTTTAGTGGAAGCTAATTGAATATCGTTCATAGCCTCTCTAGTTAAAGCATCGGTAATATATTCTGTTTCCTTAACTTCTTTGCCGTTATGGTCTAGCGGAAGAATATAATCGCGAATTTCTTTTTTGCCTGCTTTTAACTGTTTCTGATATTCCTTCTGATATTTCTCTGGGAAATAATTATGCCCTCCTCCAAGGAATCCATAATAATTATCGAATCCCCTTTTGTTAGGTTGGTATTTTGGAGCACTTCCTAGATGCCATTTTCCAAAAGCACTAGTATAATAACCAGCATCTTGTAATACTTTAGACATATAGGTTTCATTTAAAGGAATCCCCATATTGTCAGCATCATTCATACTAGAATTACTATGCAAATTAAAAGCAGTTCCCATTTCTTGAGGATAGCGTCCTGTTAATATAGAAGCTCTACTCGGACCACAAAAAGGATGTGCTACATAAGCAGAAGTAAACGTAATGCCTTCATTAGCTAATTTATCTAATTCTGGTGTAATAATATCTGTAGATCCATTGAATCCAACATCATTATAACCAAGATCATCACACAAGACGAACAAAATATTAGGCCTTTCTTCTTGTGCTGTACAGCCCATTATGGATATAAAAGTTCCGAAGAATAATAATTTTAGTTGATTTGAAATCTGTTTCATAATTACTAATAATTTAAAATGATATTTAACGAATTCTTATTTATTTTAACTTTTGCTATATAATAAAAAAATTATTTTTTCCCTATTACAATCTCCTTATTGCTTGCTTTTACGGTTTGTTCTAAAACCTCACCATTAGAATACATCACTTTTACTTTAATGCTTTTGCTACAATCTCCCAATCCAAAATGAACAAAAGTGTTGTGGTTTAATGAATATTGAGAAGATGAAGTACCAACTCTTTGTTGTTGCGTATTTCCACAAGAAGAAATTGTTACCAAAGCACCTAAAGGTGGAATATTTCCTTTTTTAGAGTTTCTAACCTCAACAGTTAATGACTTATTACTATCTGCCATTTCATTTTTAAACAAATGCCATTTTCCTCTTTCTTCTCCAATTACAACATCTACTTTTCCATCTTTATTATAGTCGATACTTTCTACGGCCATTCCAATTCCTCCTAAATCTTTCGTTATAATATGATGTCCTTCTTTAGCTTTAAAAGCAGATTTACCATTATTTAAATACAAAATCGATTCGTTTTCATAGACCAAATCTCCTCTTCTAATTACTAATAAATCATCAAAACCATTGTTGTCATAATCTGCGACAGTAACCGCCATTGTTTGTGCTTCTAAAAACACATTTGCTTTTTTAGTAACATCTACAAACTTAGATCCTTTGTTTTCTAATAAAATATCATTGATTGCTTTTGGATGTTTAGATTCTGTATAGTTTTTTACGTTATGCACCACACCCGTTGCTGGCGCCCAAAGAAAACCACCAATTCTCCATTTTTGATTACCTACATATCCAATATACCACCCTTTTTTCTCTTGGTAATTAGGATTATCTGGAAAACCTAAAGCATCACTCATCACTAAATTAATATCTTTTCCAGAATGTGTTTCTCCATAAAAAACATAATCATAAGAAGCCTCACCAATATAATACGTATCATTATTTGGCCATTGAGACTGAAAATTTTCCATATGTAAAACTTCACCAGAAACAAAATCGTCTAATTTTAATTCGCCCCTTTTTGTATAAAAACCTAAATCTTTCGTTGCTTTATTATAAAATGATTCTCCTTTTTTAAATTCTAATCCTCTAGTGAAATATAAATCCATATCACCATCATTGTCGTAATCAATTTCTGCAATTGCAGTTACTTCATCAATATCGTAAGACAATACTTTTTTAGTAACATCTTTAAAAGTTAAATCACCATTTCCTTGATATACAATTACGTTTTTATCGCCATATAAAATAATATCAATAATGTTATCATTATTAATATCTGTAATCAACGTTTTTTGTCCGTTTACTTTACTTGCAGGTAAAGTTGAATGCATGATTAATTCTCCTGCACCATTATTTTCATAAATATAGTTTTCACTTGCCCCTTTTTTTGCGCCATCAGGAAACGCAAAATTTAACAAATCTAAATCGCCATCATTATCTAAATCTACAAATTTCACTGTTCTACCGCGCATTAAAGCTAATGGTTCTGTAAAATCTGCCATCGGAATAAATTCTCTCCCTTTTACTTTATATATTTTAGAATTTCTAGCGTTACTTCCAGAACCTCCTCCTCGAGACATAATTATTTCTAAATTTCCATCTTTATCAAAATCTCCCACAGAAATTCCGTGTAAATCTCCCATGATGATATCAAAAGGTTTTGCAAACTTTCCTTTATTATTCCATTGTACCTGAATTGCATAACCATGGTCATTTATCAACAAATCTGGATACCCATCTTTGTCTAAATCTGCGACCACAGGCGAATCCCATTTCCTTAAATTCTTTTCTTGTCTTGGAAATTCTTTAAAGACTTCTTTAAAAGAATCGCTTTGTGCATTTATAGAATTTACACCAATAAAAGAGGCTATTGCTCCAAGTATCCAAAGATTTTTAATGCTGAAATTAATGTTACTCATAGTTTTGTATTTCATGTGGTTTTTAAAATCAAATTATATTCCGTTTACAGGCTTCAATAACCGAATAAAAAAAGAAAAGTAATTACTTTATTATACCTCATCATGTACCAATATTACCATAATTTTTGACAAAAAAAAAGGAGCTTATTCTTTTCAGTTTACTGAAATGAATAAGCTCCTTTACTTATTTAAATGAACGTTATTTTACCAAACAACAGGCATAAACACGGTCATTTCTGCCTGCCCTCTATTACTCCAAGCGTAATAAGGCACTAATTGCGTTTTATAAGGCTTAAATACGGGTTTTGTAACTGTTTGATACATTTCATCCGTTTTACCTTCTCTTAGTAAAAGTTCTGTTTCTATTACCGTAACTCCACCTAAAAAATCTGGTTTATGAACTGCTGTTAAAGGAGCATCACCTTTTAAATACACATCTAAAATAGCTGTATCTTTTGGTAAATCTGGAGTTTCAATTGTATACACAATCGGCCCTCTTTTTACTGCTAATTGATTTCTTACTTCTTCAATTCTATTATGACCTTCAATAAAAGTTGGTTCCATTGGCATGTCTAAAACAATCACATCTCCTGCTATCCAAGTTCTATTGATGTTTGCAAAATTCCCTGGATTTACAGCAACACCTGCATCTTCTCCATTTACTTTTAAAGTACTGCCAACTGCCCATTTAGGTATTCTAACCTGAATATCAAAAGCTTCACTTTTACATTCATCAATAGTTATTTTTACCAAACCTTTCCAAGGGTATTCTGTATCTTGAGATAATTTTAAAGGAGCACCATCTAACATTTTTGTCTCTAAATTGTTTCCACCAAATAAAACAACAGAAACACCATTATCAGATAAGTTATACGCCCATCCAGAAGTTTTACAAATTGTTCTTACCAAGTTTGGAGGACAACAGAAACATTCTAAATACGGTTGTCTTACCGGACTTTCTGTTACATCATCATGCGAATCATAATTTCTAGAATTGTTTACCATTCTTAAAGGATTCGAATAAAAATAATCTTTCCCTTCAATACTAATTCCTGATAAACCAGAGTTATATAATACCAATTCTATAATATCTGCATATCTAGATTCACCATTAATCCCCATCATTCTATGACTAAACATTGCATTACATAAATTTGCGCAAGTTTCGTTATAAGCCGTCATATTTGGCATCATGTAGGCATCTATAAACCCTTCTTCAATCATGTCTAAACTAGTAGAAGCTCCATAATGCGCTTGCCCAACAGCTCCGGTTACATACATTTTTTTGCCTGTAACGTTTTCCCATAATTTATCTAAAGAAGTTAATAATGCTTTTTCACCAGTTTCTGCATATACATCTGCTGCACCTGCATAATAATACAAGGCTAAAACGGCGTGACCAACCGCTTCTTCAGATTCTCTGAAAGGAGTTCTTTCTTGCACCATGTCTCCAATAGGGTAACCAATTGTAGTATCATCGTGTTTAATTTCGTACGTTCCTCTTCGGTTGATAAATTTCTCTGCTAATTTTAAATACTTTTTATCTCTTGTTGTTCTATACAATTCTACCAAGCCCATAATTTGAGTTTGATTGAATCCAAAACGTTGGTAATGCTTGGTATCTGGCATAAAATAAGCATGTAATAAATCTGCCATTTTAACAGCAATATTTAAAAAGTTGCTTTGCCCAGTTAATCTAAAATGCACAGAAGCAGCAATAAATAAATGTCCGAAATTGTACATTTCATGATACTTTCTGTTTTCAAAACGATCTACACCTTCCGTAATTTGAACATGTGTATGAATATACCCATCTTCTTCTTGAGCTTGCCCAATAACATCTATATACTCGTCTAATTCCTTTAATAAAGATTCATTTTTAGTTTGCGCATAGATGTACATTTTTGCTTCCATGAATTTAAAGAAATCTCCATCATGCCAGTAAAAACCTTTATGCTCTCCTTCTTTTAAACCTGCTGCAATTTTAAAATTGTTTAAACCATGACCAATATCTCCACATAAAAGATCTCCCATATAAGGCAACATCTTATCTTCTGCCGTTTTTACTTTTTCTGACCAAAAGCCAGTATTCCATTTACAGTCACCAAAATTGATGCTCTTTAACTTTACAAACGGACTTTCTGATGTGTTTGTAATTGCATTCTTATGAAGGTTTGAAGTAGTACTCATAAAATATATTTTTTAAAATAAGTTTTCTTACTATTGATTTTAATTATTTTTTCTTGATAACAATATTGTCTATCAAAAGTTTTGCTGCTCTTGTTTTAGGTAAATCTTTTTTTCTGATTTCAATTGCAATGGCATCTTTTTCTCCAGATGCTACTGTTCTAGAAATAGTACTTTCTACCGTAATCCATTCACGTCTTGGAAGTTTTCTAAGATCTCCAAAAGTTACTTCTAACTCAGGATCTTGTAAAACAACATGAATTTTATCTGCAATAACTCCTTGATCTAACCAAACTTTTGCAGAAATTGTATACTCACCAGCGGCTAACTTTAATGAACCTTCTGGTGCCATAGCCACTGCTTTTTCTACTTCTAAACTTTCCGTTTTACTAAACCCAGAAAATTCTAAACTATTTACACCTTGGTAATAATCTCCGTAAGCAATTGATAAATATTTAGCTGAACCTTCATTGATATCCCAAAATTTCTGATACTCATCTGGCACAGAACTTTCTGGTAATAAGGTTAAAGGTCTTCCGTTTTCTTCAAACAAAATAGGCCCTTCAAAACCATAAAAAGCAGCATCTTTAGCTAACAAATTATCTGTTGGTTTTTGCCAAACTCTCATATATTCAATTTCGAAATCTACAGGTAACTCTTCTTTATGCGGCATCCCTAACCAAAAGAAGATCTCTGAATCTAACCAAATTTCCATCGGATTATTCAATACAAAAGAAGTCCCTAATTGATCTTGTGTAAAATGACGAATTAATTTTCCATCAATAAATAATTTTAAATAATCTACACCCCATTCTGCTCCGTACACATGAAAATCATCTGCCGTTCTAAAATCTAAATTTTCATCATGATTAAATATTTTAGTTGGTCTTTGTGCTGGTGGTCTCCAATCGTGTGCAGTTGCTAAATAAGAATCTGCTCTAATGTTTCCTTTATTTTTAGGATTCCCCATTAACTCATACACATCTAATTCTTGCTCATGACCAATTGCCCAAAATGCACCTGTAATTGCTGCATTACCAACTTTAGATTTCACCTCCATATATCCATATAAAAAACGTTTGTGCGTTAAAACACCCGCTGTGGTAACTGGCATTGGCGTTCCGTCTTTATAAATACCATATTGAGAAGTCCCCATATTTCCGTCGCCATAGCTTTCTTTAATAAATGGATAATCTGGTTCCCAAGCTGTTCTTAGCTTTAACTTACCATCTTCTACAATTACATTTTTTGCAACAAATTGAGAAGGAGCACGTCCTTTCCAAATATAATATTGATCATTTAAGCCCTCTACAAACCATCTTGTTGTATCTATTTCAGTTCCCTTAAATTCATCACTTAGTTCTTCATTTAACACCCAACCATCTTTATTTTCTTGATCAGAAAATGGCATTGGAGTTGTTATTTCTGTTTTAACTTTATCAGTTGCTTTATTTTGTGCACAACTTACACTAGCAAGTGTTAATAATCCGGATAATGCGATAAAAGTATACCTCTTAAATTGTATCATTCTATATTTAATTTATTCGTTGGTTTTAATTTATTCTTTTTCTTAATAATTAGAAATTTGTTATTTATTCTGATAATGTTCCATTTCTTTTTTCACTAATTCAGGTGTTCTATAACGGTCCATTCTATCAATGTCATATTTTTCAAACTTTCTTTTTAACATCCACATTGGGCGCTCTAAAGTTAATTCCCATTGAAACAATTTTTTATACATACTTCTCAATCGTTCTGGATTTTTCGTTGCCAAATCATTTTGTTCTGCAATATCTTTAGAGATATCATACAATTCTGCAGGTCTATCCGGAAAACGAATCAATTTCCAATCATTGTGTCTATATACAGAACGTGTTTCTTTTTTCCAAAATAAATCTTCGTGAGGTCTTGCTTTATTTTCTCCGTTTACAAACGGAACTAAATTAACACCATCTATATCTTTTAAATCTGCCACATCTCCTCCACCGGCAGCATAAAATGTTGGTAATAAATCTAAAGTACTTACTGGGTAATCGTACACCTGACCTGCTTTTATTTTACCTGGCCATTTAATTAAATATGGTACTCTTAAACCACCTTCTAGGTGATTCGATTTTGTACCACTTAATGGTAAATTTAAAGAAGCGTTTTTATCTGTTGGCCCTCCATTATCATTAGAAAAAACAATAATTGTGTTATCCTCTAAACCTAATTCTTTCAACTTCTCTAAAACTCTACCAGAAGCACGGTCTAAAGCTAAAGTCATTGCTGCTACTTGTTGACGTTTTCCGTTTAAGTTAGGAAATTTCGCTAAATCTTCTGGGGTCGCTTCCATTGGCGTATGTACCGCATTAAATGCTAAATACACAAAGAAAGGTTTGTCTTTATTTCTTTCGATAAAAGAGATTGCTTTGTCTGCAAATACATCTGTAGCATATCCTTCTGGTTCTTCGAAATTACCAAAATCACGTTCCATTCTTTTGTCTAAATGCCCTTTAGGAACTTGTTTATAAGCGAAATAACTTCTATCTCCTCCTCTAAAACCATAAAACTCATCAAAACCTCTTTTTAAAGGATGAAAACGATCTGCATCACCTAAATGCCATTTACCATACATAGCACTTGTATATCCTAATTTTTTTAAATAATCTGCCATGGTTACCTGATCTACTGGCAAGCCCATATCATCTGCTAAATACTTTGAGTTTTTACTCATGTATCCAGGTACATTTATTTCTTCGTACCCAAAACGTTGTTGATATTTACCGGTCATTAACCCTGCTCTAGAAGGTGCACACGTTGCATCTGTAACATAACCTTCTGTAAATTTTGCTCCTTCTTTAGATAGTTGATCTAAATTTGGCGTTTTCATTACTTTACTTCCCTGAAAACCAAAATCGGCATACCCCGCATCATCAGAAAATATGAAAACAATGTTTGGTTTTTTTTGCGCACAACTAGACAATGCTATTGCCATACAAATAAATAGAATACTTTTTTTCATTTTTTATTGAATTAGTTGAACCTTACAACAGATTCTTAATTTACTTTTTTAATCTCAATATCGTCTATGTATAATTTAGCCGCTTTTGTTGCTGGTAAATCTTCTTTTCTAATTTCTATGATCATTCCATCATTAACTGCAGATGCTTCTTTTCTTGAAACTTTCTTTGCTACCGTTACCCATTGTTTTCTTTCTAATTTTTTTAAACCAGAAAAAGTTAATTCCATTTTCGGATTCATTAAAGTAACATGAATAGAATCTGTAATCCTTCCTTGATCTAACCAAACTTTCATTGATAAATTATAATCTCCTGCAGGAAGTTTTAAAGAACCTTCTGGTGTTTTAGCGACTACTTTTGCTACGTTCAATGAATCATTTTTACCATATCCAAAAAACTGTAATGCTTCTACTCCATTTGCATAATGTCCTTCTGTAATTTTTAAGTATTTCTCTGAACCTTCACTAAAAAGCCAAAATTTTTGATACTCATTTGCCGTTGCATCTTCTGGAACCATTGTTAAAGGTTTTGGATTTTCTTCAAATAAAATAGGACCTTCAAAACCATAAAAGGCTCTGTCTTTTGCCAATAAATTATCTGATTCTTTTTGCCAAACTCTCACATATTCAGCTTCAAAAGTTGCTGGTAATTCTTCTTTATGAGGAACTCCTAACCATTTAAAAATCTCTGAATCTACCCATATTTCCATCGGATTATTTAAGACCCAATCTGTACCTAATTCATCTTGTGTAAAACCATGAATAAATTTACCATCTCTATAAATATTTAAATAATCTTCTCCCCATTCTACTCCATAGACATGAAATCCTTCCGAAGTTACGTAAGGTAAGTTTTCATCATAACCAAAAGCTTTTGTTGGTCTCGTTGAAGGTGGACTCCAATCATGAATTGCAGTTCTATTCATATGCTTATCGATAGAACCTTCTTGAGCTATTTTTGGTACTGCCAATTGCTCGTACATATCTAGTTCTTGTTCAAAACCAATTGCCCAAAATGCTGCTGTCATTGCTGCGTGTGGTGCTTTCGATTTTATTTCCATATATCCGTTTAAAAATCTCTTTTTACTAACAATTGCCGCTGTTGTTACCGGTAAAGGTTTCCCTTCATGAATTCCGTATGTATCTTTATTAGCTCCATCAGCATAACTTTCTTTAGCGAAATTATAATCTGGTTCCCATTGCGTTTTTAAAATTAAATTTCCGTTTTCTAAGACAACATTGTGTGGTGCATATTGAGAAGGCGCTCGTCCTTTCCAAATATAATAATCTCCATTTTGTCCTTCTACAAACCACTTTGTAGTATCTATTTCCGTTCCTTCAAACTCATCACTTATTTCTTCATTTAAAACCCAATTTCCTTTATTTTCTTGATCAGAAAAAGGTAGAACACTTTGTTTTACAACCGTTGTTTCTGCTGATTTCTTAGGTGATTCACATCCAACACTTAGAAAAGTAAATGTTCCTAAAAGAAAAGCGATTATATATATTTTTTGATATTTCATTTATAATATTATTGTTATTTAACTTCCTTTTTTATTATTTCCTTTGAAGCTTCGTTTGAATTTCTTCTAAAGAAAGTCCTTTGGTTTCTAAAAGGTATTTATATAAAATAATTAAGCCCACAAGTACAATACCTGCGTAAATTATAAAAGTTGTGGTAGCTCCAAACATTTCCATTTCTAATGGGAATAAAAACTGCACCAAAGCACTAACGGTACTCGAAATTAATGCAAATAATGGTATTGCCACTCCTCGATTAGAAATTGGGAAAATTTCTGAAAGCAACACCCACATAATTGGTCCTATTGAGAAGTTAAATGCGGCAATAAAAGTTAAAATACTTAATAGTATTAAGATTGAATTCATGTGTGCTGTTTCTTTAAATATTAAACCCGAGTTATCACGTGCAGATTCTACTCCAAGAATATCACTTAAAGAATTTTTGAATTCAATATCACTATTAAATTCTTTTCCAACAATCGCATTTAATTTTTCAATCTCCGAAATATTATTCATTTTAACAATAGCCTCTGGAGTTACTGTATACGTAGCTTGTTTAAACCCATAAGAAACTGTGGATATACTTATAATAATCAATACTAAACCTCCAATAACTAAAGGTCTACGACCGAATTTATCAATTAAGGTTAATGACACTAAAGTAGAAATCAAACCAATTACACCAATCCAAATAGTACTAGAAAATGCGGCATCTGTACCTAAACCTAATTGCTCAAACATGGTTGGAGCATAGATCATAACTGCATTCATACCTGTAAATTGTTGTACAATTGCCAATGTCATCGCTAAAATTAAAACGATTCTCATCTTACTTCCAAAAATCTCTTTTAATTGCCCCATCGTTGACCTACTACCTTCTGTACCATCAACACTATCAACCATTTGTTGAATTTGTCCATCAACTTCATTTTCAGGATATACTTTAGATAGTGATTTTTTAGCTTCGTCTATTCTACCTTTGTAAATTAACCAAGCAGGACTTTTTGGAATTATTGCAAGTAATAATAACCATATAACTGCAGGAATTATCTCAATACCCAACATCCAACGCCATCCTGTTTCTGCAAGGTTAAGATCAATTACCCATTGCGTATCAGACCCCATTTGTTGTAAAATCCAATAGTTAATTAAATACGCTAGCGTAAAACCAACTCCCATATTTATTTGTAACATAGAAACTAATTTACCTCTTTGCGCAACTGGAGCAATCTCACCAATGTACATTGATGCTAACGTAACCGAACTAAAGGCCAAGCCTCCTAAGAATCGAAACCAAAAAAGTGCTAAGAATGATGGTGCTAAAGCAGAACCAATTGCAGAGACTACATAAAATATAGCAATAATCTGTAATGTAAGTTTTCTTCCTATTTTGTTTGCAGAATAAGCAGTTAATGGCAATGCTATTAGTACTCCAATACCTGGAGCAGAACCGATAAGACCAACTTGTGAAGCTGTTAAATTAAACTCTTGCGTAATGAATTTAAAACCGCCCGATATTAATACAGCATCTAAACCAAAAACAAAACTCCCTATTGCTACAATAATGGAGTATGTAAATGCATTCTTTTTATATGAACTCATAATAATTTAGTTATAATAATTAAGTTTGATTGTTTGCCAAATAAATTATTATCGCAATAATTTACTTAGAAAACAAAGTAAGCACAATTTAGAACTAAGCTGTTATTTAAATTTACCAACTCTTAACCCTATTTTACCTTAGCGTTTCAAATTTAAATAACACTTCTGTTTAATAAAAAATGCTGAAGACTAATCTTCAGCATTTTCTCAAATCAAATTCAAACAATTCTAATTAAAATAGAACATGTCTTAATATCCATCATTTTGAATTAATGCTGGTGCTTTTTGTATTTCCTGATTAGGAATTGGTAAATAATATTCCTTATCAAACCAAGGTCTAGTAACAACAGTATATTCTGTATGCGTTAAAACTCCACTAACCTCCTTTTTCCATTTTAATCCTTTAATATCGAAACCTAAATTATCAGGATTCATCCATCTTCTTTCATCCCAAAAATTATGACCTTCAAAAGCCAATTCTATACGTCTTTCTCTTTTTATCGCTTCTTTAAGAGCATCTCCCGTTACTGTAATTTCAGGCTGTAATGCTCGTGTAGAAACTTTATTTAAGAAAATTTTTGCTTCTATATCATTATTTAATTCTGCTTGTGCTTCTGCATAATTTAAGTACACTTCTGCCAAACGATATAAAATATATGGACGTCCTGCAGATACATCTGTGACTCTCGTAAGGCTCTCATCTTGAAATTTTCTAATGTTGTATCCCGTTTTTGAAGAATGACGAACATTCCCTAATCCTTCTGAAGAATCCAATCCATGAGGAAAGGCCGGTACTCTATTAGGTGCAACCCCTATAGAATCTGACAATGAATAATCTACAGATCTTCCTCTAAAGTTAGCTCCTTGGTAGTTTAAATCGGCATAATATCTCATTTCTCTATTTGCATTTGGCGTTGCAGCATTAAAAGTAGCACCACTTGTACTAGAACCATCTGCCATATTAAACTCTAAAGCAAAATTATGTGTAGGAGAAGATAAAGCCCAACCACCATAACCACTTGGCGACTGTGTTTGATCTGGTAAAGAGTTAACATCTAAACCAAAATCATATAAAGTTTCTCCGTATGGTCTTGCAAAAAGAATGTCTTGATTTGCAGATAAAAATAGCTTTTGATATGCTGCTGCATCTGGCGTAGCAATTAAATCTCTTGCACCCACTAAATCAATTACAGCTTTTGCTGCATCTGCTGCATCTTTCCATTTTGTTGCTTTTGTGTAATCATATAGAGGACCACTAGGTAATGTAGCTGGATCGTGTAATTTACTAGCTGCAAATAATAACGTTCTAGACTTAACAGCTAATGCCGCTAATTTTGTAGCTCTACCAAATTCAGACGCTGGTCTTGTAACTGGTAAAACAGCTGCAGCCTCGTCTAATTCTTTCACTATAAAAGCAACACATTCTTCGTAAGAGTTTCTTGGAATATTAAACTCTGACCCTAAACCAAAAGCAGTTTCAAAAATTGGTAAACCCCCAAACATTTTAACCATCTTCGCATAAATATTAGCTCTTAAAAACTTCATTTCTGCTTTTAAAACATTTACCAGATCTGCATCAGTTTTCATGGCTTCACTTTCATCTACATTGTCTAAAAACTGATTAATTTCATTAATAAAAAGAAAATAATCTCTCCATTTATTATTAAAATCTCCCGGATTTAGAGCAGTCCATCCATTTCCTCTAAGTCTAAGCCTGTCTAAATCTTTAAAATTAAACTTCGCTTCAAAAGACCCCACTTCTACATTAAATCTTCTAGCCCACCAAATAGATTTGTTTAAAGCCCATCCATTTGTACTATTATAAGCAGAATAAACTACCTTTTCTAATTGAGTTGGGTCACTAAAAATTAAATCATTAGGGTAAGAACCTAAAGAATCTGTATCTAAAACATCTTCACAACTCGTCATCGAGAAAAACCCAATAGCTGCAAATAAATATATTAATTTTATTTTTTTCATTGTTTCTATTTTTTATATTAAAAAGTAAAATTTAAACCAAATGTGTACATCGTTAAAGAAGGATACGTAGATCCTCTAAAGTTATTATACCCAGCAGCTTCTGGATCTAAACCTAACTTTTCAATATCTGAAAACATTGTTAACAGGTTAAAACCTCTTGCAAATACTCTAATATCTGCAAATTTTGCTTTTTCTTTTGTTATTGTATATGCTAATTCCACTTCTTTTAATCTTAAGAAAGAAGCATCATGTAACCACAAATCTGCTCCAATAAAATTGTCTGGTTGTCCGTTTTGAATACTACTATATTCATCATTTAAACCAAAAGCTCTTGGGTATCTAGAATTTCTATTATCTGGCGTCCATCTGTCATTAAAAACATGACTAGGTTTAGCTCCGTCTTGGTCGAAAAAAACTAATGCTTTTGCTTTCGCTTGTCCTTGTAATAAAAAACTTAAGCTAAAATCTTTATAATTTACCCCACCCGTAATACCGTATTGTATTTCTGGTACGTTAGAACTACTTATTCTTATAAAATCTCCATCATCTATTTTACCATCTTCATTGGTATCTAAATAAATTGGTTCACCTTCTACCGTTCCTGCTTTTTTAACAGCAGTTGCATCTACTTGTGCCTGATCCCTAAAAATCCCCGCTGTTGGCGCTACGACATAAGAACCAATTGGCATCCCTTCTTGTCTTAAAGCAGCTGGAGTGTTTACTGGTTGTGGTAAATAAATAACTTTGTTTTTAGCTTGCGTTAAATTAAAACCTAGGTTATAACCTACTTCTCCTATTTTATCTGCCCAACCTAAAGTAACCTCTACACCATAACTATCTACTTGTCCTAAATTTTCATCTGGTAATTGTACTCCTGTAAATTCTGGAACTTCACCACCATTGTCTACTAAAATATCTTTTCTGTTTTGATAAAAATAATTTACTTCTCCAGATAATCTGCTGTCAAACATTTGAAATGTTACTGCAAAGTTTTTCATAATAGCAGTTTCCCAAGTTACATTAGGATTTGGTGCAACACCGGTTCTATACCCATTTTCTACTACTCCATTTTCTCCAAAAGCATAATAATTTGGTCTTACATTGGTATTATTGTTACTAAAATCACCTCCATAAGAATATTGAGATAAATACTGGAACCCAGCTATTCTATCATTTCCCATTACCGCATAACTACTTCTTAAATTAAGTGCGTTTAACCAAGAAACGTTTTCTAAAAAGCTTTCTTTACCTATAGCCCAAGAACCTCCAACACTATAAAAAGTACCAAACCTATTGTCTGAACTGAATCTACTAGAACCATCTCTACGTAACGTTAAATCTAAAAAGTATTTTTTATCATAATCGTAAGATAAAGAACCTAAATAACTTAAAGAAGCAGTTTCACTTGCTGTTCCGTTTGTAAGTTGAGAACTTGGATCTCCTGCAAATAAATAAGGTAGATCTTTTGATGGTAAATTACCACTCTGAGCAAAAAAACTATTTGTTTCTGAAGTTTGTTGTTCGTAACCAATAAAACCATTTATAGAATGTACATCATTAATTGTTGTATTGTATCTAAGCGTAGCATTGATTAATGTTTCATCAAACTTCCAAAAAGTATCTCTTAAAATATTTTGTTGCCCGTCTTGAGAAAAACCTGTTTCTGGATTATAGTCTCCACTAGTTTGGTCTAGTTTATAGATTGTCCATGGAGTATAAAATGACTTCTGATCGTAATTCATTTTTCTAACCCCTACATAACTATTAAAGCTTAAGCCTTTTGTTATTTTATCTAATTTCCAATCGATAGCAAAACGACCTCTTAAATCGTTATTATTTTGTTTTGTAAAGCCAGACTGATTGCTAGACATTACTAATGGATTTGCACCATTTTCTCCTCCCCAAGCAGGTAAACCGTTTGGATAAACACCTACTTCTGTAGGTAAGTTTGCATATATGTGCTTGTAAATAAAACCTGCATTTACACCTGGTTGTTTGTTTTCTGAAAAACGACCAGATAGATCTACACTTAACTTTATATCATCTGTTAATTTAATATCTAAATTAGAACGCAATTGACTTTGGTTAAAATCTAAATCTCCAGAAGCAAACATTCCTTCTCTACTCATTAAATCTCCACTTACAAAGTATTTTACATTTTCACTTCCACCGGAAATAGAAATAGAATTTCTAGTTTCTGGAGCTGATTTTGCAAATGTTAAATCTGCCCAATTTGTGCTTGCGTAGTTAGCATCATTGCCTTCCGTATACTTATCAATATCTGTTTGCGTATAAGGAAGTGCTAGCCCTTTTCTTTCTGCAATTTCGTTTTCATAAACTGCATATTGTGCTGAAGACATTAAGTCTGGAAATGCAGAAAATGAAGAAACACTATAAGAGGTAGATAGCTTTACTTTTGGCTTACCAGACGTACCTCTTTTAGTAGTTACAATAATAACACCATTTGCTGCTCTATTACCATAGATTGCTGCGGCTCCATCTTTTAAAACACTTAAATTAGCAATATCTTGTGGCGCTAATTGATTAAATGTTCCAACACCTGTTTGCACACCATCTATTAAGATTAAAGGCGCATTATTATTAAGTGTAGATTGTCCTCTAATTAATAGAGAAACATCTCCATCAGAACCAGGATAACCTCCTCTATCTGAAACAATAATACCTGTTACCTTACCTGCTAGAGATTTAGCAACCTCTCTATTAGAAGTGTTTTCAATTTCTGCTGCTTTTAATGTACTTACAGAACCTGTTAATTCTCCTCGTTTTTTAGAAGTATAACCAACAATAACTATTTCATCTAAATTTGCTACATCAGCCACCATTGTTACATTAACCATAGCTTTACCATTTACAGGTACTTCTTGCGTTTTGTAACCTATGTAAGAAAATATTAAAATAGCATTTGCATCTTTTGCTGATAAAGAATAATTACCATCAAAATCTGTTACCGTACCTGTATTACTTCCTTTTACTTGAACACTAACCCCTGGGATTGGTCCACTTTCGTCTGAAACTGTTCCAGTAATATTTTGCTGAAACTTTACATCATTTACGTTGTTTTCAATTACCACCAAAGAGCTTGCATTAGCAAACATTGGAAAAGCAATTAAACAAATTTGTAATAGTCCAACTATCCTAAATTGTTTTATTAAGGATGCATAAGAACTATTATCAAAAAATAGTTTTTTTCTCATAATTGTTTGGGTTTTTTGAATTATTAAATAGTATGAATTTGATAATAAATTAATTCATAGTTCAAATTTCCAAAAAAAATGCACCCTATTTTTATGTTTTTTACCTCTTAATGATACTAATTTACCCTTATTGTACATTAAATTAACCTCTGCAGAAAACTTATTTTATGTTGATGAATTTAAATTAATGTAACAATTATTCATAAAAAAACTCGCAATAAAAATTGCGAGTTTTCAGATAAAAAAAGTAACTATTTATAATTTAATTATTTTTTTTATTAAAAAGTTTTCGTCCGTCTTAATCTTTAAGATATAAATTCCGGAAGCTAAATTAGAAATATCTATTCTTGGATTATTGACATTGGTTTCTGTTACTTTTTTAACTGATTTTCCTGACGCCGTATATACTTCTACTTCTAGTTTATTTAGAACTCCACTATAGTTTACGTAAAAATAATCTCCAGAAGGATTTGGAAAAACACTTAACTTCTTAAAAATTTGATCTGACGTACTTAAAGTACCTGCCGTACCAATGTTTCCTGAAATACTATTAGATGTTTTATCAAAACGCCATAAATTATATTCCGTATCTTCAGAGAAAGACCAATTACTAACATCATTAATACTTGCTCTTAATTGTGCAGCTGTACCAGATAAAGCACCTGTATAGACTCCGAAATCATGTTTTTCCCCAACATTATTTGCATTTGCACCATTAGTTAAAGCTGTTGGTAATTGACACGCAGAGTTACCACCACCAATACCCCATCCTAGAGCAGTATTTATCCCTGTTATCCACGCAGTTGAATTTGCATCCGCTGGAAGCGCAAAAGGATCTGCCTGAAAAATTAAGATTCCTTCTCCGTTTACAGAAAAATCAAAATCTCCATCACTTGCATCCGCAACTTTCCCCGTATAATCATGAGATGTTGTGCCTGCAACTTCTTCTGTATTATTTGTTACATGTTTAACTAATCCATCATCATCTAATATAAATATATCACCTATACTAAAAGCAGCTCCAGGAGACCAAGTAAAAATATCATCTACACTATAATCTCCTGTAAATCCATTGGCAGTATTGCTCCAAGTTCTATTAGAAATTGACAATTTGGTAGTTGCACTAATATCTTTTAAAAGCATAAATGCCAATTTCCCTTTTCCAGATTTCCAACCTACTATTGCAATATCTCCAGCTGTTAAAACCGTAGATTCTATGACATCAAAAATAGTTATTTCGGCTGGTGTTGTTAAAACACTACCAAAGGATGTTGAAGCTAAGGTAATCACAACAGATTCACTTACTTCATTCTCCGTATCTTGTGTAGCATCAATAATTATTTGCGTAGCGTTTGTGCCATTAGCAATGGTTGCTGTACCAGATAATGCTGTATAGTCTGTTCCTTCAGTTGCAACTCCACTTACAGTATAAGTAATATCTATATTTTCGGTAGCATTTACGCCTTCTGGTAAACTAATTGTAAATACACCATTAACACCACCTTCTATAGCGTCTGTAGTTTTAGCTATTGTAATTTCACTAAGTTCTCCTTCTAGTTTTAATAATGGAGTTTCAAATAGCCTGTCATATCCAGGCAAAGTTCCATCAGCCCAAAGAAAACTATGTATATGACCAGAACCATCACCATCATTATCATACCAAGCTGGTTTTACATCTTTAAAATCTACCACTTTTGCAATTGCATTGTCTAAAATAGTTTGCACAATTTGCTCTCCGTTTGGCTCGCTACTTCTTACGTTTGTGGTTTCACCTGGATCTGTAGAGATGTCAAATAAATTCCATTTACCACCATTTGCAGTTTTTACTATTTTCCATTTATCATAAGCAATTCCTCCATTATGAAACCCATTTTGAGGTCTCATCAACAATATACCATCGTCTGGTCTTGCATCTTGCCCTGCAATTATTTTATCCATAAAATCTACCCCATCAATTGTTTTTCCTTCAGGTATTGTTTCTCCGGCTAAACCAACTAACGTTGGATACAAATCTAAAGAACTAATTTGATGATCATACGTAGGACCTCCACCCGTAATTTTAGCTGGCCAACTTACAAACATCGGTACTTTATGCCCTCCTTCTTTTACACTTCCTTTTCCTTGGTCTAATGGCCAGTTTACAGCTCCTTTACTAAGCGTATATCCGCCATTATCACTTAAAAAGATAATAACCGTATTGTTAAATTTGTTCATGTCTTTTTTTAGCTCTGTAATAAGCCTTCCAATATTGGTATCCATATTTGTTACCATTGTTGCATACGTGATACGAGCTTGCACAAACTTTTCTATTAAAGCTGCCTTTTGACCTGCATCCGTTAATTTATTAACAGGCGTAGATTCTGTAATATATGGGCTATTTCGTATTAAGTCTTCAAAATTAGGATTGTCTAATTTAAACTGAGCAATTTCTGCTTCTGGCGCTTGTAATGGTGTATGTGGCGCATTATACGCTAAATACATAAAATACGGATCTGAAGAAGCACTCACTCTTTTTTCATAAGCAATTGCTTCATCCGTTAATAAATCTGTTAAGTAATCCTCGTTTTCAGCATTACTAAATTCGTCTCTAGCAACATATCCTCTATCTCTCCAAATTGGATCTTGATATTCATTTGTTACAGGGTTACTGCCTCCTAATCTATTGTAAAAACCATCTTCATAAACGCTTTCAAAGTAATTTTTTCCTCCACCTAAGAATCCAAAGAAAAAATCGAAACCTCTGTCTAATGGTTGGTATTTTCCATCTTGAAAACCTAAGTGCCATTTTCCAAATGCCGCTGTATTATAACTCGCTTTTTTTAACACTGTAGAAAAATAAGTTTCGTTAGTTGGCACCCCTAATGTTGATGTAATATCGTTAGGTAAATTGTATTGTGCACCAATTCTATGAGGCATCATACCTGTTAATATTGCAACTCTACTTGGCCCACAAAAAGGATGGGCTACATGCGCATTTTTTAAAACAATTCCATTATTAGCTAAAGCATCTATATTTGGTGTTGGAATAACTCCTCTATCTTCCGGAAAACTTGCATCTCTATTAAAACCAACATCTCCATAGCCTAAATCGTCTGCTAAAATTACAATGATATTAGGTTTTGTTCCTTGGGTTTGTGCATAATTACTTAAGGAAATAAGTAATACAAAAAGTAAAACACCTCTTTTAAAATAATTGTTCTTCATAATTTCTATTTAATAATGATTTTTTTAGTTTGTTTTGTTTTTTCTGATCTAATTGATAAAAAATAAATCCCTGATGCTAGCTTAGAAACATCTACGCTGGCATTACGAACATTACTTTCTTTTACCTTTTTTACAGATTTCCCTAAGGTTGTAAAAAGCTCAATTTCTAATGCATGCTGTGTTTCTCTAAAATTGATAGAGAGTTCATCATTTACCGGATTTGGAAAAACAGTGAATTTATAAGAAGATTGCTCTGCTATACTTAAAGTACCTGCGACACCAATATCTCCAGATGTACTGCTTACTGTTTGGTTAAAAGACCATAGATTGTATGTTGTATCTTCAGAAAAAATCCAATTACTAGTATTATTAATACTTGCTCTTAATTGAGATGGTGTTCCTGATAAAGCGCCTTTATAGACTCCAAAATCTTGTTTATTTCCAACACTATTTGCATTTACGCCATTTGTTAAAGCAGTTGGTAATTCGCAATAAGAATTTCCTCCACCAACTCCCCAACCTTGAGAAGTATTTATACCCGTTATCCACGCTGTAGAGTTTCCATTTGTTGGCAATACAAAAGGATCTACCTGAAATATCAAGATTCCTTCACCATTCACAGAAAAATCAAAATCCCCATCACTTGCTTGCGCTACTTTTCCGGTATAATCATGAGCCGTTGTGCCTACAACAACTTCTGCATTACCCACAACTTGTTTCATTTCTCCGTTTGAATCTAACATAAAGATGTCTCCTGTTTTATAATTAGCTCCTGCGGTCCATGTCCAAATATCATCCACAGTAAAATCTCCAGAAAATTCATTTAATGAATTACTCCAAGTTCTATTAGAAATAGATATTTTAGTGGTTGCTGTTATATCTTTTAAAAGCATAAATGCCAGTTTACCAGTTCCAGATTTCCATCCTAATATTGCAATATCTCCTGCGGTTAATACTGTAGATTCCACAAAATCTGATATTGTAATACTTGCTTCGGTTGTATTTACCGTTTTAGAACTAGAAGACTGTAAAGTAATAGTTACAGTTTCAGGAGCTTCATCAATTCCGTCATCATTAGCATCAATAACTATTTCAGATGAATTGGTTCCGCTTGCTATGGTTACTGTTCTTGGTATCGAAGTATAATCTGCACCTTCAGTAGCATTTCCACCAACTGTATACGTAATGTTAATATCTTGAGTAGCAATTTCTCCGTTAGACAATGCAACTTTAAAGGTACCATCGGTACTTCCTTCAATAGCATCAGAACTTTCAGTTACTGTAATTTCACCGGCTTGTTTTTGCCAAACTCTAATGTATTCAATTTGAAATTCTGAAGGTGTTTGTAAATCTGATGCATCTGGCAAACCTAACCAAGGAAAAGTTTCAGAATCGAACCAAACCCAGTAAGGAACATCCGTTACCCATCTATCTGGTTCTGCTCCATTATTGGTTATTACAGATTTTAAGATGGTACCATCTGGATGCAAAACCCCATCTATATATACTTTTATATAATCTGCAGTCCATTCAAAACCATACACATGAAAATCGTCTGCCGTATTATTAGCTGCTTGTATATTTCTTGTGTGTGTTGTTCCTACAGATTGTCCTGCGGCCGTTGCTGCTTGTTTAATAGCATTATTCGGGTCCCAACTGATAATATTAAACTTGAGTCTTTTTTTCCAAGCGTCATTTGTTTTGTGACCACCAAACATTTCGAACATATCTAATTCCGATGCCCCTCCGGGTTTTCCTTGTCCTGGACCTGTAGTCCAAAAAGCACTTGTTACTTCTGCAGCTGCCGCTTTAGATTTAATTTCCATATATCCATATTGAAATTGTTTTTTACTAATAACTGCAGCAGTAGTTATTGGTTTAGCAACTCCATTATATTCTCCTAATTGATTTCCATTATTATCTTTAATAAACGGATAATTAGGTTCCCATTTTGTTAGAATTTTTAACTTTCCGTCTTCTAATATTGCGTTATCTGTAGAAAACTGAGATGGCACTCTCCCTTTAAAGTTAGATTGATACTCTCCATTTCTCCCCTGAATTAACCATTGATCTTCGTTTATTGTAGCCGCTTCAAATTCATCTGAAATATCAGTATTTAAAACCCAATCACCAGCATTTTGTTGATCTGAAAAAGGAAGTGTTTGTCCATTAATAATAAAACTCCATAATGAGACCACCATGAAAGTAATGCTATATTTAAATGTCGTAGAAAAAAGTAGTTTTGTTAAATACATGTAAATTTTTAGTTAGACTTCAAAATTACATGATAATTTAGCACAGAATTAAGCTAATATTAACCACAAATAGCAACTTATTATCATAGTTACTTCTGGATTATTAAAATAATAACTTTTTTTAAAACTTAGAAAGTGAATAGGTTAAATGAAAAAAAAGATAGTTAAATAGCTTCTCTAAACTTTTTTGGAGTAGCCCCCATTATCTGTTTAAACTGCTTATTAAAATTTGTAATAGAATTAAAACCAACAATATAACAGATTTCTGAAACTGGTAAGTTTTCTTGCACCAATATTCTTGATGCATTACGAATACGAATTTCATTTAAAAATTGCGTAAATGATTTATTGGTCATCTTTTTAAAAAATCTACAAAACGAATTTGTTGTCATACAGGCAACATTAGAGATATCATCTAAAGTTATACTAGATGCGTAATTATCTGATATAAATTTTAAGACTGTATCTATACGTTCAGAACTTTCTGTAGTTGTTGTTTGCCTCATGTCTGAGGATGATAGAACTGTTTTATCTTTTTTATCAACTAAAGATAATTTATGTAAAATACTTAAAATTTTTATGTGTTTTTCTGTTGATGATAAACTTGGAAGAGACATAATATCATTATGTAAAAACTTACTTACATTTTCCCCAAAAGACAACCCGAACTTACATTCTTCTAATATTTTTTTTACATTATAAAAATCAGGCATTTGAAGAATATCATTCCCTAAAAAATCATCTGTAAATTTGCTTACAATCGTTTTTACTTGTTGCGTACTTTCTTCTTCATAATAAGAAGGGTCATTTCTCCACAAATGTGGTAAATAAGAACCAACTAAAACCAAATCTCCAGCAAAAAAAGGCGCTACACTATCACCTACAAAACGAATACCATTACTTTTAGAAATGTATAGTAATTCGAATTCTTTATGATAATGCCATGCAGCATCCAAACAAGGGACATTTCTAGTATAGATGTCCAATTTTTTATTTACAGGTGTATCAGATTTTTTTAAGACTAGCTTCATTATTAACAAATATAACATTTTTTTGATATAAGTAAAATATACATGAATTTTTTAACAATAATTATCTAATTTTAACACACAACTATCTCATAAGAGGTAAAATATGTATTTTATTAAAAATAAGAGAAATTTAAGTACTTAAATTTACAATATATCTTCTCTAAATTTTTTGGGAGTGGAGCCCACAAGAAGTTTAAATTGTTTATTAAAATTTGTAATTGAATTAAAACCAACACTATAACAAACTTCTGATATTGGTGTTTTTTGTTGAATTAAAATTCTAGAAGCATTTCTTATTCTAATTTCGTTTAAGAATTGAGTAAATGATTTATTGGTTGTTTTCTTAAAGAACCTACAAAAAGAATTTGTGGTCATACAGGCAACATCTGCAACATCACTCAAATTCATTTTAGAAAAATAATTATCTGAAATATATCTTAAAACAGTGTCTATCCTCTCTGGACTTTCCTTGGTAGATTGCCTCATATTTGAAGATGATAAAACAAGCCTATCTTTTTCTTTAACTAAAGATAACTGATAGAGCACTTCTAGCAATTTAATGTATTGTTCTGTTTTTGGCAAACTTGGTAAACTAACGATAAGATCGTGTAAGTCTGTACTTACTTCTTCACCAAAAAAACAGCCCATATTTAGATGCCTTTAAAAGTTTATTTATTTTTTGAAATTCTGGAGCTTCAAAGAAATTAATTCCTAAAAAATCTTCTGTAAATTTTGTAACGATAGTTTTTACGCGTTTAGAATTCTCCGGATTTCCCTCATTATAATAAGAGGAATTACTTCTCCATAAATGAGGTAAATTAGCTCCTACTAATACTAAATCTCCAGGATAAAAAGGAGAAACACTATCTCCAACAAAACGCATACCATTACTTTTTGTGACGTACACCAGTTCAAATTCTTCATGAAAATGCCATGCCACATTAAAAGAAGGAACAACCCTCATTTCTATATTTACTTTTTTCACAAATATGGTACTTGCTTCTTTTATCAAATTTTTCATCTCAAAACAAATATAATAATTTAATTAATTTTATATTTTTTACCAACACCTTTCTTTCGAAAGTAAACTATATAAAACTAAAAAGAATTAGAATTCACATATTATAAGAATAACTTGATTTTTAATAAATAGCAACCTTATACGTTTTGGGAGTTGTACCCATAATTTGTTTAAATTGTTTGTTAAAATAGGTCATCGAATTAAAGCCTACTAAGTAACAAACTTCTGATACCGATAAATTTTCTTGAATTAAAATTCGCGAAGCATTTCTAATTCTAATTTCATTTAAAAATTGTGTGAAAGATTTATTTGTCATTTTTTTAAAAAATCTACAGAACGAATTTGTAGTCATACAAGCTACGCCTGACACTTCCTCTAAACTTAGATTTGAGGTATAATTATCTGAAATAAACCTTAACACTAAATCTATTTTTTCTGAACTTTCTGTAATAGATTGCCTCATATCTGATGAAGACAACACCGATACACTTTCCTCTTTTACCGTTGATAATTTATGTAAAACACCCAACAAAGCAATGTGTTGTTCTGTTGATGATAAATCTGGTAAACTCATTAAATCTTTATGTAAAAGACTACTTACTACCTTATCAAAAGAGAGTCCGAATTTAGAGGCTTCTAACAATCTTTCTAACTTAAAAAACTCTTCTCTCTTAAAAAAATCCTTCCCTAAGAAATCTTTAGAAAATTTTATTACAATTGTTTTTACACTTCTATTACTTTTCATTTCATAATAAGAAGGATCACTCCTCCATAAATGAGGTAAATGAGACCCTACTAAAACTAAGTCTCCAGGAAAAAATGGAGAGACATTATCACCTACAAAACGAATTCCGTTACTTTGAGAAATATATAACAACTCTATCTCTTTATGATGATGCCAGGCAACGTCAAAAGAAGGTACAACCCTCTTAGAAACATTTAACTTTTTATTTAGAAGTGTATCTGATTGTTTTAAAACTAATCTCATAATTTGGTGTTTTAATTTACATTCTTATTTTAAATACTTGCAATAAAATTTTTTAAATTTACATCTCTAGAAATTTTTAATTTCTTTCTTAACCTACTTCTTGTAGTATGCACACTCTCTTTAGACATGTTTAATAATTTTGCTATTTCTTTACTAGAAAAATTTAATTTAATTAAAGCACATAGCCTTTGATCATTTGCTGTTAACTCTGGAAATTTTTTTGTTAATTTGGTGTAAAACTTTTTATTAATAGCAACAAACCTTGTTTCAAATTCACTCCAATTGTCTAAATTATTTACGGCAATAGAATTTATAATTTGTTTGGCTTCTTGTCTATTTATATCCCCTTTTCCATTAGAAAGCTTTTCTTTTAACTGATCAATAAAAGCATCTTTCTCAATCAATTTAATTACAGAAGTTGCTAACTCTTTATTTTTTAACTCAAGTACTTCTTTATTTTTTTCAATTTCAAACTCACGTTTCTTTCTTAGTATTTTCTTTTCTGCTTTATGTTTAGACCGTATATTGTTGATAAATAAAATTAAACCAACCACCGCAACAAAAAGTAACATCCGCTCTAAAAAAAGCACCTGTTCTTCTTGTTCTAATTGTTGAAGCCTTTGTTCTTTATTTGCTGTTATTTGTCTATTTTTCTCTTCTAAAAATTCATCTTGTATTTCTAAAAGCGGCCGATTTGTTGCACTTCTACTATCAAAATATAAATAGTCTAATTCTTTGGCTCTTTTTAAACTTGCAAATGCTTTATCCTTATTTCCTTTTAAAAGGTATAAATCAGACAACCTTTCATATATTAATGGTGTAAAATCTTTGTGAACATTATAACTTTTAGACAATTCTAAGGCTTCTAAATAAGAATTCTCACTCTTGCCATACTCTTGTTTATTTTTATAAACGTCTCCAACATACGTATTAATTAAAACCCTATAACTCGGTAAATTCTTAGAAAACCAATTTAAACAGTCTCTAAATGCTTTTAGTGCTTTTTCGTAATTGCCTTCACTATTTAAAATTACACCATACTCAAAACTATAAAAAGCTTTATCTCTAAGTTGTGTAGAATTCTTTAAAAACACAGCACTACTATCTAAATATACCTTAGCCGATTTTAAATCATTTAACTCTCTATAAGTAGCTACAAATGCCAAATACGCGTTCGCCAACTCTTCATCCTTAATTTCCTTATTTTGCACCAACTCCTTTTTTAAATCTAAAGAAGAATTTAAAAATTTAAGTGCTTTTGTTTTTCTTTTGTAATAACTATAATGGCGTCCAATATCTCTATAAATAAAAGCCTCTAACATTTTCTTTTTAGAAGCATCTGCAAGAAGTAAGGCTTGCCACAATTTGTTATATGATTTTTTATGCCTTGCTTGATGACCATATAGTAGTGCCAATTTTTGAAGCGTTAGAATTGCTGCTAAAGTATCTGCTTTTTTTAAAGAAGCAGTATATTCATTTTCTAAAACCTGTGCATCATTATCTGAATATTGTTCAAGTTTATTTACTGATTGTTCCTTGCTTTCTTGAGCAGATAAAGAACCAAACATTAACAACACAAACAAGGTAGTTATATAGAAACCCCTTGTTAAGTTATTTTTCAAAATATGTTTACCTAATGAATTCATATAAAATTATGTTATTTTAAGGCATCTCCTCTAAAACAAGCTATTACAAGATACAACTCATTGTATAAGTTTTTACACTCAATGACCTAAAATAACCACTTGTTATGTTTTTGTTTAGTTTTTTATATGAAATTTCCCCTTAATTAAAAAAAACGATTCTTCTTTTTACCTAAATTATTACCTACATTTCTTTTAGTTTAAAAAGTTTTTACTGTTTTAACACATAAAAGATCTAATATAACCAATACTGTATTTCGGCTTTAATAAGGAAAATAAAGGAGACCTCCTTTGGCTATTTAGGAACACTAAAAACACAGCATACATTTGCATAAAAAATCGCCCTAGAATAATTCTTATTCGTAGGGCGATTTTAATAATTTTTAGAAATACTAAATTTAGAATTTAATCCAATTTAAAAGTAACATCAAATTTTGGCATTCCATCTTCTTTCCAATGTTTACCCGTTTTTACATCGTGCCACCAAAATGGTTGAATGTTAGATTTACTCCAATTTCTAGCCTCATTAACCATCTGTTTTAAAACTGCAGGATTAGATTTACTGATATCATTTTCCTCAGAAATATCACGATCAATATTAAATAGCTTCCATTTCTGTTTATAGGCCTTTACAGCTTTCCATTGGTTTTTTCTAACACCTACATCACTAAAACCGTTTCGATGTCTTAACACATAGATATTTTCATCTGCATGTGTATTTTTCCCTGCTAAGAAATCATCCCAAATATTCTTTCCGTCTAATTTTTTTTCAACAGGAATTTTAGCATTTGCCAATCTTGCCAATGTTGGATAAAAGTCGATAGCTTCAATAGGATTGTCTGATTTTTTACCAGCGGGCACCACATTTGGCCAATGCATAAACATTGGCACTCTAAAACCACCTTCATAGACACTTCCTTTTCCCTCTTTTAAAGGAAAGTTATTAGCACCTGATGTCGTTTTCCCGCCATTATCACTCATAAAAATAATTAAGGTATTGTCAAATTGATTCGTAGCTTTTAACGTCTCAATAATTTTCTTTACACCTCTATCTACCGCATACACCATTGCTGCATACGTTCTTCTTTTTTTATCTTTTATATGAGCAAATAGTTTTAAATCTTCTTCTTTTGCTTCTAGTGGTGTATGAGGTGCATTATAAGCAAGGTATAAGAAAAAAGGATCTTCCTTTTTAGCTGCATCGGTAACAAAACGAATTGCTTCTCTAGAAAAAGCATCCGTTACATATTCGGTTTCATGTAATTCTTTTCCGTTATGTTCTAATGGGTGCAAGTAATCCCAAATTAGTTTTCTGCCATTTGCTTCTTGTTGTTTGTAAGCCTTTCTATATTGCTCTGGAAAATAATCATGACCACCTCCTAAAAACCCAAAAAAATCATTAAACCCTCTTACATTTGGGTGAAATTCTGGATTAGACCCTAAATGCCATTTTCCTATAGCACCTGTATTATAACCTGCATCATCTAATACTTTACTAATAAAAGTTTCTTCTAATGAAACTCCCTTTTTAATCGTTTCACCACTATTTGGTGGTAAATTAAATTGTGCTCCTATTTTATGAGGGTATCTTCCTGTCATTAACGCAGCCCTACTTGGACCGCAAAAAGGGTGCGCAACATAAGCCGATGTAAAAATGGTACCATTATCTGCCAAGGCATCTAAAGCCGGAGTAATAATATCTTTAGAGCCATTAAAACCAACATCTGAGTATCCTAAATCATCACATAGAATAAATAATATATTTGGTTTTGCTGGTGTTTTTATCGTTTTCGTTTTAGAAGTCTTATTAGCAGCAGTGGTAGACTTTGTTTTACTTTGTGTAGCCGTACAACTTATTGCTATGGCAAGAAAGCAAAGGATAAGCCCTAAGATTGAAGTTTTTTTCATTTTTTAAATTATGGATAAAAGAACGTTATTTTATTTAAATTATTTTTAAAATAAAAAAGGTGTTTTCTAAATTAATTAAATTTTAGAAGACACCTTTTTCTATGCAAATTATAAAATGTTTATTTCACTTTTTTAAGTTCATCTCGCATTCTCTTAAAAAACGGAGCCAATTCTTTATAATTTTTACCTGTTAATTTAATAACGCCTCTGTTAAAAGCTTTACTAGCTTCACCGTTTTTAGCTTGCTTTTCTTCTTTGGTAATTGTACCAGCTTTTGCAGCTTTTTGAGATTCTCCATAAGCTACAACCATAGTTGTTCTTAATTCTGTAAGCTCTTTTTGTTGTGCATCATTTAAATTATATTCTTTTGCTGCTGCTTCAACAAAGTACTTGTTTTGTCTTTCTTGAAATTTATTTTGTCCGTAAGTAGTTGTAAATGCTACTACTAATACTAATGTTAAAAGGATTTTTTTCATGATATTTGATTTAATGTTAATTGTTAATTACTGCTATTTTTATTTTATTTTTTTTGCCAAATTCTTACATACTCAATTTCATAGTCTACTACTCCATCCTCTTTTTCACCTTCAGGACTATTCAATTCTAAATCTTCTTTACTATCTGGCACACCATGCCAAGGAAAAGTTTCTTGATCTAACCAAATTGAAATAGCTCCATCCATAACCCATCCATTTGGATAGCCTTTTTCTTTAGCATATGCATCTACTTGTTCTTTAGTTGCACCAGTTTTATAAACACCATCTACATATAATTTAAGACCATCTTCGTTCCATTCAATTCCATATACATGAAAATTGTCTGCCACTCTAAAACCATAATCTAAATGCTCTGTATAAACGCTTTTTCCTTTTCCTTCTTTAGACCAATCATGTATAGACCACCAAAGCTCTCTATCTTTACCATTTGCTTCTTTATTAGGTTGTCTATGGTCTCCAAATTGTTCAAAAATATCTAATTCTGTTTTGTTTCCTATCGCCCAAAAAGCACTGGTAATTTCTGCATCGGCAGCCTTACTTTTAATTTCCATATAGCCGTATTTAAAAAACTTACGCCCAATAAAACATGCTGTTGTTAGGTTTTCGAATTGAGCAACTTCTCCTTCTTTTTTACCCCAAGGTTTTTGTTTTTCATCTGAAAATGGAAAATCTGGTTCCCAACGCGTTTCTAAAATTAGTTTACCATCTTCTAAACGATAATTTTTTCCAGAAAACTGAGATGGCGCGCGTCCTTTCCAAACTTTTTTGTTTGGGTTGTCTGGATGTTTGTAAAAAGGTTTTCCGTTTTTAAACTTTCCTACAATGTACCATTTATCTTCATCTATTTTATCTGATTCGAACTCATCGGAAGCATCCGTATTTAAAACCCAATCCCCCTTATTATCAAGATCTGAAAAAGGGAAAACTTTAGTCTCATTTTTAACATCAGCACCTTTAGTAGCATTTTTTAGATTACCACAGGATATAAGTAAAAGAAGTGTACTTAGAAAAAAGAATCTTTTGATGTTTTTATTTACCATTTTTATTTTTTTTTATAAAAACCAAGCATAGAAACTTAGTCTTTTACAAATAAAAATAAAATTAACCTAAGTCATTTATTTAAAATTACCCTCTTATAATTATAATTTATCCTTAAAAGAAATCTGGTTCTTTTATTTCATGTTGAATTACAAAAAAACATGGTATATGTATTCTTTATAACAGAAAGAACACACATACCATGTTTTAATAAATTGTATTGAAAATATTTTAGATATTATCAGTACTAAAACCTAAAAGAACATTTCTTAAAAATTATAATTAGCAGATTTTAAATTCTTAGCTTCTGCAGAAACAGTTCCGTTTAAAGATTTACCAATTCTAATTAGTGCAGTTGCAATACCTGCTTCTGCTTTAATAACATCCGGATTCATAATTTCTAAATCTCCAGTTATAGTAATATTCATTTCTTCTGAATAATCTTGGTCTATAGTTCCGTTTTCATCAACGGCAGCAATGTAACAAAACACCACATCATTTACTCCTGCTTGTGGTTTTTTTCCACTTTCATCTATCCAAATTTTTAATTTAGTTGGTTTTTTAGCTGTGGTAACAATGTCTTCAGAAACTTGTTTTCCGTTTATAAAACCTACCGCTTTTAAAGTTCCTGCTTCATAAGAAGGAATTTTAAAAGTAAATGGCGGATGACTTAACTTATTGGTATTTTTATTTTGATCTGGTTTTTGAGCAGCAATTAATTTATCATTCAAAAATAATTGAACTTCGGCTGCATTTGAAAATACTTTTACATCTAAAGGAGATTTTTCATTCCAATAAGTTGCAATTTTTAATACATTTCCAGCATCTACATCTCTTTGACTTTGGTAAAAATAATATCCAAATTTCGGCAATCTAAAAATATCCATTATTCCAGAATATTCAATGTCGTTATGATAGCCTCTGTTATAGTCATACATTACCCAATAACTATCAGAATAAGCAACTGTATTTAAATTATCATTGTGAGATTCTTGTAAATTATAGGTTTGGTTTAATAAACGTTGTTCTCCCAAAGCTCTTGGTTGTCGGCTGCTTAATTCTGCCCTTAAATCATTAGATAATTTATCTTGATTTAAACCACCATTTTTAGAATGATATTCCCAATCTCCGTATTCAGAAACCGAATAAGGTTTGTCTTTTAATACATGAGGATGTAAAATTCTATGTTGACGAGATTGTAAATAAATATCATACACATCATCCATCCATCCACAAGAATACACATTCTTTCCAGGATATTCTGCATGTACAATTCTATTTAATTCTTCCATAAAGAAAATAGGCATTTGCGTTTCGTTTAAAGAAACTTCCCAAGCCATAACTGATGGTCTGTTTCTATCTCTTCTAATTAATTCTGATGCAGAACGGTAACAATATGCTCTAAAAGCATCATTATCACCATAATATTGCCACCCCATAATAGCATCAATAACTACCAAACCTAATTCATCACAAGCATCTAAAAAAGCTGGTGATTGTGGGTAATGAGATAATCTAATATAATTAAAACCGCCTTCTTTTATTTTTTTTGCATCTCTATATTGTGCGTTATCAGATAGCGCGTATCCAACAAAAGGATATTCTTGATGACGATTTACACCACGTAAAAAAGTTTTTTCTCCGTTGATGTACAATTGATTTTCTTTATCAAAAGTAAATTCTCTAATTCCGAAACGAGTGGTTTTAGCATCCACTTCATTATCACCAATAAAAACTTTGGTTTCTAAATGATATAAATTAGGGTGTTTTGGAGACCATAATTTAGCCTCATTTAAAGAGAATAATTCCTTAATATCAACATTACTTGCTGCTGCTATTTTTTTGGTTGATGTTTGCTCTTTAACCAACTTTCCATCATAAAAAATACTTTGTACAACCTTAATTTCTTTCTCGGTTTTTTCTTCATTAATAATGTTTGTTTTTACAGCTACTTCAGAAACAGCTTTAGATACTTTTGGATACGTAATAAAAATGCCACCTCCTGCTACTTTATTTGCTAAAACGGCATCAGAAATATGTACTTTTTCTGAAATATATAACCACGCATTTCTGTACAAACCTCCATACATGTTAAAATCTAACCTCTTTAAAGGTTTTGGACCCGTAATTTTATTATCTGTATTGTCTAATCTAATAGCAACAACATTATCTCCTTTGTTTACAAATTTGGTAATATCTACTTTTACAGGTAAATACCCTCCATTATGTTCTGAAACCAATGAACCGTTTATCCAAATTTTAGAAAAATTCATGGCTGCTTCTAATTCTAAAAACACTTTCTTTTTAGATGGATTAACAGGTACATTAAAACTTTTTCTGTACCAAGCAATTCCTTGCCATTGATCATTTACCGTTTGTGGTTCTATATTTGTTGTGTGGGGTAAACTTACATCTTTCCAAGAAGTTGCATCGAAATTTGGTTGACTAAAAGCTTCGTCTGGTGTTGTTATTTCTTTTAATTTGGTGAATTTCCAACCATTATTAAAATTAATTTTTGCTTCGTAATTTTCTTCTTTACAAGAAGATAAATTAACAGAAATAAAAAGCAAAAAGAAATATTTTATTAAATTTTTAAAACTAATTTTCATGTGTTTGTTGTTAATTGGTAAATTTTACAGAAAAGTTTTTATTTACTTTTTAAGTGTTTTTTATATTCGGTACTATATTTTTTGTAACCAACTTCTACACCTTCTTTCATTTCTTGATATGCTTTAGGATGTTCTTTTTGAAACCATTTTACAAAAGGCTGCCCTGGTACAGGAACTGGGTGATAGGTATTACTTACCGGAGTCATTTCTGTATCAAACTGAACCGTTTCTGCTCGTAATTTTTCTAAAACATCTTTATATTTTACATTGGTCGCTAAATTATGAAGTTCATTAGGGTCTTCTTTTAAATTATACAATTCTTCTTTTGGTTTTGTAGGCTCAAAAAATGGTTTTTGATTTTCATTTAATTTTCCTTCTTTGTATAATCTTCTCATAACTTGCACTGCAGGTCTGTAAAACTCTAAATACGCCTGATGTGCATCATAAGGAACATTTGGCATGTCATTTCTAATATAAGCCCATTCTCCAGAAGTAACTGCTCTAGATTTTTCTTCAATCTCATCCCATAAGTCTCTTGCTCCGTAGGCAAATTTTCTATCGAAATTTTTATTAAAAATTGGCTGACCAGTCATATAACTTGGTACCTCAATACCTGCAAAATCTACTATAGAAGCTGTAATATCAGTTGCACTTACCACATCTTTTCTAACCTGACCTCCTTTAAATTGTTTTGGATAATAGATAATAAACGGAATTCTTAAACCAGTATCTTGTAAATACCCTTTTCCGCGAATGTTACAACGCCCATTATCACCTATAAAAATAACAACAGTATTGTCTGCCATTCCTTTATTTTCTAATTCTTTAAAGATCATTCCAACCTCATTATCCATGTATTCAATTTGGTCTAAATACTTAGCCCAATCTAAACGTATTGCAGGATCATCTGCCATATAAGGTGGCAAAGTAACCGTATTTGGGTCTACAGGATGTGCAGATTTTTCTCTTACGTCATTCCACCAATCTCCTCTATGTGTAACTGTTAATTGAATTTGAGCAAAAAATGGTTGATCTTCTTTTGTAAACGTGTCATATTTATCAAACAAACCAAACTTGGTTTTTCCATCCCATTCTCCAATTTTTGAACTTTTAAAGTTTACATCTGTTTTTCTCCCTTTTTTCATTACAGATTGGTTTCCTAAAATAGTAGTATAACCAGCATCTCTTAACAGTTTTGTAAAAGGTTTAAATTGAGCATCTAAAGGCACATCTCTATTACTTCTATGATTCTGAGAATTTGTTTTAACTTGATGTGTACCAATCATCATGGCAGATCTACTTGGAGAGCAAATTGGGTTGGTTACAAAAGCATTATCAAAACGGATTCCCTCTGATGCCATTTTGTTTAAATTTGGTGTTTTTACATTGGGCATTCCGTACGTTTCTAAATCGGTACTCATATCTTCTGCCATGATCCAAATTATATTTGGACGTTCTTTTTTAACAACATTTTGAGCAACTTTTTCTGTATTTTTTTTACAAGATGATATTGTAAGAATAATACAAGTAGTTAGGGTGATTAATCTAATTGGTTTCATATATTATTATTTGTATACTTGTTTTTAAGGAGTAATTGTTTAAAAGTTTAACTGTATAATTGATTAGGAGGAATTAAATAATTCAACAATTACACGTTAAAATATTTTTTAATTATTTAAAAACCCCTCCAGAATAAGGAAAATGTGGGTTTTTTACGCTTTCTCTTTTTAGAATTTTATTAGCTTTTTCTACCAATTCTGGATGTTCTTTAGAAACATCTTTTTCTTCGTATAAATCTACGGATAAATTATATAATTCAGTATGATATTTATCTCTCATTCTTACTGCTTTCCATTTACCAAAACGAGTGGCTTGTTTAAACCCTGCTACTCCTTTTCCTTCTTGAATTTCGAAATATAAAAAATCGTGTTTTTGCTGATTGTCTTTGCCTAACAACTCTGGTAAAAATGAAATTCCGTCTGTTTTGTTTGCCGATGTTGTACCAGCAACTTCGGCTAAAGTTGGCATTACATCATAAAAAGTAGCTGGATGATTTGTAGTAGTTCCTTCTGCAATTTTACCTTTCCAATAACTAATCATTGGTACTCTAACTCCACCTTCATACACATCTCTTTTAAAACCTTTTAGATCTCCAGAACTATTAAAGAATTTATAACTATGATGATTTTCATTTGTTGGTCCATTATCACTAGAAAAAACAATTAACGTATTTTCTAACTCGCCACTCGCTTTTAATTTATGAAACAACCTTTTAATTTGTGCATCTAACATAGTTATTCTTGCTGCATGACGTCTTTCAATCTCTGGCCATTCTTCTATTCTGTCTGCATATAAATCTGTTTTACTTAAGAAAAACTCATGTGCATGCGGTGTTCTATAAGACATGTATAAGAAAAAAGGTTTATCGCTAGATTTTTTATCTAAATAATCTAATGCAAAATTTGTTCTAAACTCATCTAAACATTTGTGTTTATTATAATTGTAAAAAATAGAATCTTGATTGTTATTTACCCAATGTACGCGTTCATCAATCTCTTTTCCGTTAACATCTTTTCCCCATTGTTCTTGTACTGCATAATCAAAACCACGCCCTTTTGCCCAAGTAGAAGTATCTTCTGGCACACCTAAATGCCATTTACCAATCATTGCTGTTTGGTACCCTGCACTTTGTAACATTTCTCCAATAGTTTTTTCAGACTTTTTTAAAGGAACTCTATCCCACACCCCATTAACATCTCCTTTATTTCCTCGAATATTTACGTGTCCTGTATGTAAACCTGTCATTAAAACAGCTCTAGAAGGCGAACAAACAGAAGTACCTGCATAAAAATCGGTAAAACGTTTTCCTACAGAAGCTAAAGAATCTAGAAACGGCGTTCTAATTTCTTTTTGTCCGAAAGAACCTAATTCACCATACCCCATATCATCCGCTAAAAGGAAAACAATGTTTGGTTTTTTGCCTTTATAAATTTCTTTATTTACGAGCGTTTTCTCTTTATTTTCTGAATTATTACAACTTGTAAATACAGCTAAACTTAAGAATAGAATTGAAAAAAAACTTAATATTTTCATACATATTATTTATACGTTAATTAATCCCTTTTTAGTTTCATGTAAATTTGAACAAAAAGTGAGTAATAAATGTTTTTACAGATGCAGAAAATGTATTTTAGAGTAAATTAAGTGATTGAAACTAGTTTTTTACTCTTATTTTCTATGCTTCTTAGGCTTTTTGTTACCTGTATTTAATTTATAAGTATAACTTAATACCACATAGCGACCTAAACTTTGCAAGTTTGTTTCTTCGAAATAATTTAGAGTACTTCTTCTATAAACATCTACATTTCTATCTAAAAGATCAATTAAAACTAATTTAATAATATTATTCTTTGCGCTTAAAGAATAAGATATTGCAGCATTCCAAATAGGAATTTCTTGTCTTATTAAAAATTTATTATCGGTGTATACTAAGTAATCAAATTGTGTATTAATGTTTAGTCTTTTAGAAATATCAAAATCTACCATTCCAAAATACTTTTGCGTGGTAAACTTTCTATCTAAGTCTTTCTCAATAGAAAAACTGGTGTTATTTAAAATATAGGTTGCCCCTGCTTTTAAATCTACTTTCCTTTTACTATTATTCTGAATTAATAAACTTGTTAAATAATCTTTAGAAGCTACGTTATTTAATTCGTAGTTTACTATTGAATTTGCCGCATTGTAAGAGTATTTACTTTTAAGGCTAAGTCGCAACCCTAAACTATTAACTTTCTTTGTAAGATTTGCTAACGCATTAAAACGTGTTTTTTTACCACTATTTTGATAACTTACTGTTCTAATATAATCGTCATCTATGGTTACATTTCTAATAATAGCATCTGTAGCACTTAAATATTGCAACTTACCATTAAAACTTACAGATGAGTTAAAATCGTACACATTGGCCAACAATAAAAAAGAATTTGTTTTTTCTGTTTTTAAATCAGGATTTCCTGTAGAAATTGCATACGGATTTATATCATTATAAAAAGGATTTGTTTGATTTGCTCTTGGTGCTTTTACATATTTTCTATAGGTAAATCTAAATTTCTGACCTCTATTAGGTTTGTATTGAAAAAATAAATACGGGTTTAAATAGAGTTCTTCTCTTTTAAATTGAAATTTATCAACCTCTCCAAAACTTCTATTTAAGGTCTGGAACTCTAACCCCGAAGACACATTTAAGGTAGGCTTATTATAACTGTGAGAAAACTTAGTTTTAAAACTATTTTCTGAATACTTATAATTATAGTTTATAAAATCTTCTACCGTTGTGGTTTTAATGGTTTTTCTATTTTGATTTGTATTTTCTGTACCTGTTAGTATTTCCGAAGATGCTTCTGTATTAAAATAGTGATTTCCTCCAAGAGGTTCTGTATACTTAATTCTTACAAGAATATTGGCAGAATTGATATCTTCATCTCTTAAAATTTCAAAATTTGTAGTAGAAGGGTTAGTTTTATTAAGGTTTCTTTCGATAAAAGTATTCTGATTATTGTTCTTTTGACTGTTATTAATAACGGCATTAAAATTTGTACTAAAGCTTCTTCCTTCTTTTGGTAATTTGTGATAATAGTTTAAATTTATATTTCCAAATTTCTTTAAATTCGAATTTGAGGAAATGTTAGTATTTGTCGTTACCAAAACATCACTTGTATCTAAATACAAACCCTCTCTAGTTAAATCTGATTTTCTATTGTCTGCATAAAACCGTCCCTTAATTCTTAAACTACTCGTTTTACTAGATTTATTCTCATAATTAAAATTTAAGTTATGATTATCTGAAGTGTTAAAATAATTATTATCAGATTTATAATTAAAGTTATTTTTATTAGAAAAAAACACTCTATTTGTATTAGATATACCTCTGTTTTCTGAAAGGTTATAAAAATAATCTACATTAAAAGATTCTTTTTTCTTTATTTCTTTTCCATAATTGATACCTGCAACACCTGTTTTTAAAAACCCACTTAAACTCTTTTGAGGCTTTATAAAATCATCTTCGGAGTCATCATCTGAATCATCTGCAATTCCGTCTGCATTTTGTAAAAACCCCTGAATATTAGAACCTGTAACATTAATATTATTAAACTTACCAATAACAGATAATTGAGATTTTGAATTAAATTGATTGTAATTCAGATTACTAAAATATCTATTATCTAAACCTAAACCGGCTGCAACTTTACCAAAACCTCTATTTTTTTTCGACTTTTTTAGGGTGAAATTAATAACAACTTCTTTGTTTCCATCATTAACTCCTGTAAGCTCTGCTTCATCACTATTTTTATCGATTACTTCGATTTTAGCAATTGCATCTGCAGAAATATTTTTTAAAACGATGGATGGATCTCCACCAAAAAATTCTTTTCCATCTACAAAAATTTTAGTAACAGTAGTTCCTTGCGCTACAATTTTTCCTTCTTCTAATTCAATACCAGGAAGCTTATTTAATAAACCTTCAATATTGTCATCAAAATTAACTTTAAAAGAATCTGCATTAAAACTAACCGTGTCTTTTTTAATTTGAACAGGAACAACCGCCGTAATAACAATCTCATCTAATTGACCGATGTCTTCTTTTAAAACAATGGTTTTTAAATCGATTAACTCTTTGTTGTAAATCAGTTTTTTAGAAAACGTTTTAAAACCCAATAAATCTAATTGTAAAACAATGGTGTCTTGTGGAATATCATTTAGTAAAAACATTCCTTTTTCATCTGTTGTTGTATAACTTAAAAAGGTGTTGTCTTTAGGGCTTAATAGTGCTATAGACACCATTTCTAAAGGAACATTTGTTTCATCTGTAATTACACCTTTTATACCTGATGATTGACCCTGAATACTTATTGAAAAACAAAATAGGAACATTAACAATGCTCCTATTTTAAAATTTATTTTGGTTGAAAACATATTTTTTAGACTACTTGAATACCTAAAGGTTTAATTAAAAGGAAAATATTTTGATGTAGTTCTTGAACTTAACATTAATCCTTTTAATTCTGCTACAATTTCTGGGTGTAAACTTGCAATATCTGTAGTTTCAGAAACATCTTTAGATAAATCATATAATTCAAAAGCACCTTTCTTATCGCCTTTCAAGTTCATCTTATTCCAAACGCCTTTCCAATTTCCTTTTCTCACTGCTTTTCTTCCTCCTTTAATATTAAACTCCCAATATAAATGATCATGTGTTTTCTGAACATCTTTGTTTAATAGTGTTGGTAAAAAAGAAATACCATCAATATTTTTAGGATTTTTTGTATTTGTTATTTCCGTTAAAGTTGGCAACACATCCCAAAAAGCAGAAACGTGATCGGTTACGCTTCCTTCTGCAATTTTATGTGGCCAAACAGCTATAAATGGGGCTCTAATTCCGCCTTCATACAAATCTCTTTTATAACCTCTAAACTTACTATTACTATCAAAAAAGTCCGGGCTAGTTCCTCCTTCAGGAGAAGGTCCATTATCACTCGTAAACATAATAATAGTGTTATCTGTAAGACCTAACTCTTCTACTTTTGCTATAATTTCACCAACATACGCATCTATCCTTGTTACCATAGAAGCATAGGTTGCTTTTGGTTTATCACAAGGTGAATATTCATAAGTTACTATATTTGGTCCATAATCTGAGGTATATTTATTGTCTTCTGTATAAGGTGTTTCTTTAAATTTACCATCATACATTTTAAAAATAGAATCGTTTGGAGAAATAAGTTCTACATGTGGCAATACTAAAGGAATATATGCAAAAAATGGTTTGTCTTTATTATCTTCTAAAAACTGAAGTCTGTGGTCTCTAATTTTATCTGGAGAATACGTAACTTTATGTATCCAATCGTTCCCTTCTAAAGAGTCTAATTCTTGATTATGATTTAAATATGGTGGATAATAACGATGTGCCAATTTTTGATCATTATAACCATAAAACTCATCAAAACCTTGATTGTTTGGATCTCCTTCATCAAAACCTAGCCCCCATTTACCAAACATACCTGTTGTATAACCTGCGTCTTTTAAAATTTCTGCAATAGTTACCGAATTTTTTGGTAATGGCACCTGACCATCTTTATCTTCTACCAACTGTTTATTCCCTCTAATTGGCGTATGCCCTGTATGTTGACCCGTCATTAAAGTAGAACGAGATGGAGCACAAACTGCCGCTCCACTATAATGTTGCGTAAACTTCATACCTCTTGCAGCTAATGCATCTAGGTTTGGCGTATGAATTTTTGTTTGCCCGTAAGGACCAATGTCTCCAATCCCCATATCATCTGCTAAAATATAGATGATGTTTGGTTGTTTCTGTTTGCCTATAACCTTTTTTGTTTTTTCTTGTGCACAAGAAATTACAATTGCAGAAACAAGTGCAACCCATAAAATTAATTTAATCTTCATAATTTAAAACATTTAATTGGTGTTTTTTCATTTATATATTTAAAAAAGAAAAGGCATTTAACAACTCTAAGAGATACTAAATGCCTTTTCAATTGTTATTAATAAAAACTTTTACAATAAATAGTTCTAGAAAATTATTAAATTATCTAAACTCAACTTCTTTTACTCCTTTTGTATAATCTATGCCTCTTAACTTACCAAAAATAGCTTTCATTTCTGTTAATTTTTCTGGATTAGATTTTGCTAAATTATTTTGCTCTCCTTTATCTTCTTTTACATTATATAATTGTTCATAAGGAAAATTACCTACTTCAATGCCTACTTTTTCTCTTAAATTTTTTCCTTTATACGCTGGTATATATACCCAATCTCCACTTCTTAGAGCCGTTTTACCTGTAGCTTCTAAAATCAAATCACCTCTACCTTTATCAGATTTACCTAACAACGTATTTAAAATATCTTTACTATCAGTAGTTGTATCCGTAGTACCTGTTAAGGTTGCTAAAGATGATAATAAATCCATTTGACAAACAACGGCATCTGAAACTGCTGGTTTAATGGTTCCTTTCCAATATGTAATAAAAGGGACCCTTGTTCCTGCTTCAAAAATACTGTATTTACCTCCTCTTAATCCACCTTTAGGATCGTGTTTACCTAATTTCTCTACAGCATCATCATAATAACCATCATTTAAAACCGGGCCATTATCACTAGAAAAAACGATTAATGTGTTCTCTAAAATTCCTTCTTCTTTTAAAGTTTTCATGAATTCTCCAATCATATAATCTGCTTCTAAAATAACATCACCTCTTGGTCCCATACCAGATTTGCCTACAAATCTAGGATGCGGAGTTCTTGGCACGTGTGGCTCATTCATTGCGTAATACAAAAAGAAAGGTTTTTCCTTATGTGTTTTTACATAATTTTGAGCTCTCGCTAAGAAATTATCAGCAATATCAATATCACTCCACTTAGCCTTATCTCCACCTTTCATATATCCAATTCTTGGAATTCCGTTTACAATACTGTTGTTATGACCGTGATGCCATTTCATAGTAGTCATCTCTGGGTTTGTTAATGCAGTAGGTTCTCCCTTAAAATTATTCTTATAATCTACTTCTATAGGGTCATTTTTATCTAAACCTACAACGGTACCGTTATCTATATAAACTGTTGGCACTCTATCTTGAGTTGCTGCAAAAATGTAAGATTGATCAAAACCAACTTCGTTTGGTCCGGGTGTAATTCTTTCGTTCCAGTTTACATGACCAGTTCCTAAACCTAAATGCCATTTACCTACAATTGCTGTTTGGTAACCTTGTTTTCTTAACACTTTTGGTAACGTCTGTTGTGTAGTACTAATTAACAAAGGTGCTGTTCCTGGTAAAATTTTTGCATCTTTATTACGCCAAGGATACGTACCTGTTAATAAAGCATATCTACTTGGAGTACAAGTTGCAGAAGAAGCATAACCGTTTGTAAATTTAATTCCGCCAGCAGCTAAGGCATCTATATTTGGAGTTTGTAATTCTGTTGCTCCGTATGCACTAATATCTCCATAACCTAAATCATCTAAATAAATAACCACAATATTTGGTTTCTTTTCAGATTCTTTCGCTACTTTCTTTTCCTGTTTATTTTTACAACTAATTGCAAAAACTAGCGTAAAAACTAATAAAAATTTTAATTTAACTATTTTCATTATTCTATTTTTAGATTTAATTCTATTGATATCCAAAGTTAAAAAAACCACCATAATTAAGGTGGTTTTTTTAACTATAATTAAGTTATTCTTCTACTGTAATAGTAAATACTTGCTCAGCCACCCATTCATTATCCATTTTAACAGAACCAATAACAGAGTCTTTATACGTATTTCTTAATAGAATTTCATGTATACCAACCTCTGGAAACACAACTGCAACTAATGATTCTTCTGAAATAGTACCAGCATCTGGAATTAAATTATCGGTATAAATAGTATCAGATTCTACAAAATTGGTACTTATAAATTTTCCTCCAGATTTAATTTCCCATTTATGAGAAGTATATCCTTTTGATAAATCTTTAAAAACTAGATATTTATTTAGGTCTATTGTTTTCTCAGGAATATTAAAGTCGATTGTTGGAGGTGAAACCCACCAAGTAAAGTTGGTTAGCCCTTCAAAAGAGTCTAAATCTTCATTATCATTACAACTTACAATCATTGTTAACGTTAACAATAATATTGTTCTAAAAATTATTTTTTTCATATTTTCTATGTTTTTAATTAACGTTTTGATTATTTAAAATCTCACTTTGTGGCAGTGGTAACCAACCTGCAGTTGCGCTAGACCATGTTGTGGCTGCATCTACATATTCTACAAATTCACTCTTTCCTGGTCCCGGTGTTATTAAACTTGCTTTTCTATTTGCGGTTTTACCATTTGTTTTAGTATACGTATAATCTTCTAAATGAAACATTTGAGTACTAACATCTGCAAACCTTTCTTGAGCAACTCCCCATCTTCTTAAATCTAATAACCTTGTTGAAAAGCCTTCAAGTGCTAATTCATAAGGATATTCTTTATACATAAGATGATCCATTAGAGACGTTTGTGTATAAGGTGTTCCGTCTACTAAACTTGCATTAATATCTAGTTGCACTAATCCCCAACGTTTACGTATTTGATTAATTAAATTGATTGCACCAGGTAAATCTCCAGTATTTGCCATACATTCTGCTTGCATTAAGTAAACACCAGATAAACGATTTACGATAATATTTCTACCTGATCTCCAAGAATCATTTGCTGTCTCAAATTCAGTTTGTGCAACATCATGATTTGTATATTTTTTAAAATAAGAAAATCGTGTTTTAGCAAATGCATTTACTTGTGGAGCTGTAAATCCATAATAATTTGACACTTCATCATTAACAACGGCAATACTTTGAGCCGCTCTTAAAGGAATTGTTCTACCTATATTACGAGCATCTGTCATATCCATAGGTTCATTAGACAAACCATAGGTTAACCAAGCTGATGGTAAGATGATTCCTTGCCCTCCCATAGTTGCACCCGTTTCTACATTTTTAGCTGTTGGAGCACAGAATCTAGCCAATCTGTTTTGAAAACTTTCTTCATCAAAACGATCATCTTCTATTTGTAAAACATCAGAATAATTAATTTCAAAAATAGATTCTGAATTATAATCTCCTGCTGATGTGTGAATTAAATTAACATCTTGTACTAATTCATAACCATAATCTGCATTTGTAATTACATCATTAAAATATACTTTTGCTTCTGCATATTTTCCTTGGTACAAATAACTTGTTCCTAAAATAGTTGCAGCCGTACCTGCATCTACTCTTGTCTTTTTAGAAAACTGAGCTGGTAAATTAGCATAAGCATATTCTAAATCTTCTCTAAAAAAAGTAATTACTTCTTCTGAGGTAGATAATGATTTATTAAAATCTTCGAAAGTAACAGGAACCTTATCTCTAATTACAATTTTTCCTTCGTTGAAAGTTGAGTGTAAATAAAAATGCATTAAACCTCTAAAAAAACGTGCTTGCGCCATTTGTTCTGTCCAAGCCTGTTTTGCTTTTAATTCTGCAGTCATTCCATTTAACCCTTCTATTACTTGGTTAGCACGCCATATAACACGGTATTTTGCATCCCAAGTATTACCAACTACACTATTGTCTGTAAATAACCTGTTTTGATACCAATTTAGATAAGCACCTGTTGGGTTTGTTCTTTGCCCTGGGTGCGCAATATCAGTACGAAAAAAATCGTATGTTGTATTAAGAACATAACTGTCTAACATGGCTGCATATACAGAAGTTAGGTTAGATTCTGATTCTGTTAATGTAGACCAATAAACGTCTGTTGATATTTCATTGGGGTTGTTTTCTGTAAGATATGATTCGCTATCGCATGATTGTAATGAAACAGTCATCATGAGAATCGCTATAAAATAGTTTAAATAATTTTTCATAATATAAATGTTTTTAGAATTAAAAATCAACTTTTACACCTAAAGAATATAGTGCTGCAACAGGATATCTTGATACATCAAGCCCTCTTCTTACCACATTTCCTCCATTAACTTCTGGATCAAAACCTGTATAATCTGTAATCGTTAATAAATTTTGTCCAGATAAGAATACTCTTAAACTATTTAATCCCATTTTTTCAGATAGCTCTTTTGGAAAAGTATATCCTAAAGTAACTAATTTTAGCCTTAAATAATCTCCATCTTCTAACCAAAGATCTGTATTTCCATTATAATTGGGATGTAATAAAGCTTTATCTCTATGAAAAGGAATGTTAGAAGTTGAATTATCTGGAGTCCACATATTTATTAAATCAGTATGTCTCCCTCTTCCGTAAGCATCTGCTTTATTACCATTCATTAATTCGGCACCAACAGTTCCGTACCAATTCATACCAAAATCAAAGCCTTTATATCTCCATCCAAAATTAAAACCATATTCAAAATCTGGTAATCCGCTTCCAGAATACACCCTATCTGCATCTGTTATAACACCATCTCCTTTATCTGCAACACCATCATTATTTGTATCTACAGTTAATTGATCTGTATATTTTAAATCTCCTAATTCTGCAGAAGGAACTAATAATCTATAAGCCGCTAATTCTTCATCATTTTTAATTGTACCTTGAGTTTCATGTAAATAAAAAGCACCAACTTCTCTACCAATTTCTAATACAGTTACTGGAGATTGTAAAAGATAACCAGAACCATTATTAACTCTTGTTACTCCAGGAGCCATTTTAGTAACTTCATTTCTATTTCTTGTAAAAGTTCCAGAAAAAGTCAAATTATTCTCTCCAATATTATATTTATAATTTGCAGCAATTTCCAATCCTTTATTGGTCATATTACCAATATTTAAAACTACTTCATCTGAATCGCTATAGCTTACAACACCCGCAGAACCAGGTAACGTTACACTAAAAAGCATATCTTCTTTATTAGTAACGTAGTAATCTGCGGTTACAGTTAATTTATTTTTAAAGAATCCTAAATCTACACCAATGTTTTTAGATATTGAGGTTTCCCACTGTACATCCTGATTAGCATAAGCAACAACCGCAGAACCAAAAGTGACACTGTTATCATCTTCATCAAAAATATAATCTCGTAATTGGGAAATACCTGATTGAAAAGAATATCTATCAAAATTATCATTACCTACAGTACCTCTACTTAATCTTAATTTTAGATTATTAACAGTACCCTTTATTGGTTTCCAAAAATTTTCACTAGAAACATTCCATGCTGCTGATACAGATGGGAAATTTGCCCATCTATTAGAGCTACCAAATTGACTAGAACCATCTCGTCTTACTAATGCAGATACTAAATATTTTCCTTTATAGTTGTATTGTAATCGTCCTATAAGACTCAGTGTAGTTCCTGTATAATTGTTACCTCCAGAAATAGCTTCTGGAAACAACTGAGCACCATCTAGAACTTCTACAGAGTTATCTGCTACTCCTAGTTTTTGAGCGGTAAAAACTTCGTAGGTTCTTTTTTCTGATGCCACTGAAGCTAAAGCAGATATAGTGTGGTGTCCAAATTTTTTCTTATAATTAAAACTTCCATCCCAACTTAATAGCGTTTGTCTAGAAGATTGTGCAGAAACACCACTTAAGTTAGGGTCTACGGTTACACTTCCAGTCTCAAGATCTATTAACTCAAATTTTGGACTAAATGTATTTTGCCCATAATTAGTAACATTAGCTCCTAACCTTGTAATAAAATTAAGGTCTTCAGTTAATTTTCTTGTAAGACTTAAACTACTATTAATTTTATCTGTTTTTCTTCGGTCTTTTCTTAAAGCTGCAGTTGCATAGTTGTTTATTGGTGTTGTTACACCACTAGACCCTTCTTCTGAATAGAAAGTTGTAGCACCTGTCTCTACTTCTGGAAACCAAGGTTTGTAACGCATAGTAGTGGTAATTAAATTATTACTTGTTACATTTCTGTCTTCAATTGTAAAAGCAATACTTGAATTAATTTTCCAATTATCTGAAGTATAAGCGGCTGACGCACGCCCATTGTATCTTTTAAATCCAGAATTGATTAATGCTCCGTCAATATCAAGTAATCCTCCAACAACGTTATAAGAAAACCCTTTTGAGCCTCCAGAAAGGTTTAAACTATACGATTTACTTTCTGCTGCATTATTTAAAATTAGCGAGTTAAAATCTGTATCATTATTTAACCATTCAGATTTACTAGGCCCTGGATTAAAATTAGCGGCAGGGAAATTTAATTTCTTTTGTGTCTCATAAAAGAATTGCTCTTCTGTATTCATTAATGAAATACCATCACCTAAAACCTGAACTCCAGAACTGTAATTAAATGAAACTTTAGAAACACCTGCTTTACCTTGTTTTGTAGTTATTAAAATAACACCCGCAGCTCCTCTTGTTCCATATACAGCTGTAGATGCTGCATCTTTTAAAATATCTATGGATTCAATTTCATTAGTACTTAAACCAGGATCGCCAGATTGAGGAATACCATCTACAACAAATAAAGGTGTGTTTCCTCCACTTAATGAAGTAATCCCTCTAATTTGTATACTAGATGATTCTCCAGGTGCTCCTGAGTTTGAAGTTATATTTACCCCAGCTATTTGCCCTTGAAGTGCAGAACCTAAATCTGGTGTTACAAAACTTTCTATTGCTTCTGCTTTTACTCTAGCAACAGAACCTGTTAATTCTTTCTTTTTAACAGCTCCATAACCAATAACAACAATCTCTTCTAACTCCTCTGAGTTAGAAGTCATTTTAACATTGTGTTTTGGCTTTAATACTTTAACATTTCTTTTATCCATACCTAAGTATGAAAACACTAACGTTTCTCCTATTTCTGCGCTAATACTATAATTACCATCAAAATCTGTTGTTGTTCCTCTAGAAGTTCCTTTTACCAGAACAGAAGCTCCGGGTATTGGAGAATTGTCTGCACTGTCCATTACGAGTCCTTTAACTGTTATTTTTTGTGCATTGGCATCAAAATTACAGAACAACATAGCAAATAAGCTTAGAAAACTATATGCTAGTATCTTGTTTTTTAATAAAAATTTTAAATTCATGGGTTGATTTTTATTCGTTTATATTCAAATTAAGTTTTGGGGTTTTACTATTGTTATTTCTCTTTATTATTATAAAAAAATATGGAATCTGACTAAAACCTTATTTTAAAATAACAGATAAGAAATCTATTTTTCAATTAATAATTATTTTGTACCAAAACTCCTTCGGATAAGGTTATTTGATCTAAAGGTATTGGCATTAACTCATGCTTGCCTTCTACAAATCCATAAGGGCTTAATAAAGTTCCTGCTCTTCCGCTTCTTACTAAATCGTAAAAACGAAAACCTTCTCCAGCCAACTCTACACGTCTTTCATGATAAATAGCCTCTAATAAAGGTTGTCCTGTTAGTGTAGATGCTAAATCTGGAAGTACAGAAGGTAATGCTGCTCCTCTAGCTCTAGCTCTAACTTTGTTAACATACTTAATTGCCTCTGATGGGTTTGTACTATAAATAGCTTCTGCATACATTAAATACGCATCTGCAAGTCTAACAATACGAACATTATTAGAGCTATTTTTAGCTCTAGCTGTTGTTGGTATTTTATATTTAGTATAAGGATACCAAGCGTACTTTCTTACATACCAATCGGTACCGTAACTAGCATCACTAAAATACAACGTAGCATCTAATCTAGGGTCGTTTGCCTCATACTCATTTCTTAAACCATCTCTTGCTTGCACAAAACCACCTCCTTTATTACTATTTGGACTTACACGCTGCGGTATTCCACTACCTGATGCAGTTGCATCTGAAAGAAAGCTAATTTCAAAAAGAGAACCAGAATTCCACTCTCCTTCTGGTTCAAAAATAGTAGAATAATCTGGTGTTAATTCAAAACCTAAAGCAAATAGTTGATTTCCATACGTTTCTACTTGGCTCATTTTATTTTGGTATAGAGACATTCTCATCATCATTCCTAAAGCAGCTCCTTTATCTGCACGCCCAGTATAATTAACACCTCTATCTAATCTTGAAGGTAAATCTGCAATTGCAATTTTTAAATCATCTTCTATAAAAATGTATGTATCCTCTTTTGTGGCTCTTGGCACATTGAATTCTCCTAGTTTTAGAGGTTTATCAATAATTGGTACTCCACCAAAAGAATTTACTAATTTTAAGTAATAAAAAGCACGTAAAAAATGAGCTTCTGCTAAAATTTCCTTTTTTCTTTCGGTATCATCAAAAGTAATATTTGGCACATTTTCAATCACCAAATTAGCATATAAAATACCTTTGTAACTCACTTTCCATAATTGAGCCATTATAGGGTTTGATGTAGAAATTGCCCATTTGTCTCTTTCAAATAATGGCGCATTATTTTCTGCAGTACGTCCTCCTTTAATAAAGTCATCTGTACCTATTTCTCCAAAAACCATATCGGTACCCATTACTGCCCAAAAATTAGTACCGTACAACTCTCTTAAAGAAGAATATGTCGCCACTAAAGCTTGCTCTGCTTGGACTGGATTGGTATAAAAATCTTCTAAAACGGGCTCTCCAAAAGATTTAGAATCTAAGTTCTCTGAACAAGAAACCATTGCAACTACTAAAAATAGTAAACTGTACTTTATATATGTCTTAATATTATTATATAATTTCATAATGAATGCTTTTTAAAAGTTAATATCTAGTCCTAAAGAAAATGATCTTGTAGAAGGGTATCTACCTCTGTCAATTCCTATATCTAAAGATGTTCTACTACCATCGTTTTGAGTTTCATCTACACCAAGTTCTGGATCTAATCCACTATAGTCTGTTATGGTAAATAAATTTTGACCGGCTACATAAATTCTAGCTTTTGAAATAAACGTTTTACTTAAAACGTCTTTTGAAAAATTATACCCTATTTGCACATTTTTAAGTCTTAAGTAAGATCCATCTTCAACAAATCTACTAGACTGCTTGCTATTATTAGCAAACCCATCAAATGTAGCTCTAGGTATAGAATTAGTAGTACCTTCCCCAGTCCATCGTCCTAAATATGCAGTGTTTAGATTAGAATCTAACTTTCCGTCTAATAAATATGAGGTAGCATTAAAAATTTTATTTCCTTGTACTCCTTGAAAAAACATGGTCATGTCAAATTGTTTATACGTCATATCAAGATTAATTCCGTAAGTAAAATCTGGTAATGGAGAACCTATAAAAGTTCTATCATCATCGTTAATTGAACCATCGTCATTTAAATCCTTGTACCTAACATCTCCAGGTTTATTTCCATTTAAACTAGCATTATTATCTATTTCATCTTGATTTTGAAAAATTCCAATTGCTTCTAAACCGTAAAAAGAAGCGATAGGTTTACCTGCCTCAGTTCTACTAATACCTGTATAACCGTTACCAGTAACACCTGTACTAATAACACTCCCTTTTGTAGCTAAACTAAGCACTGTATTGTCTATAAAAGCAATATTACCTCCCACACTAAAGAAAAAATCATTCATTCTTTTCTTATAATTTAATGAGAATTCTAGTCCTTTATTTTCAATCTCTCCTGCATTTATTGTTGGAGGTGATTCGTAACCAGAAGTCTGTAAAATTGGAGATTCCAATAACATATTAGAAGTTGTTTTTATAAAATAATCTGCAGTAAATGTAAGTGCATTATTTAACAAACCTAAATCTAAACCTACGTTTGAAGTAGTTGTTGTTTCCCATTTTAAATCTGGATTACCAGGGCTTAATGGCGCTAAACCAACTACCGTTAACTCATCATTACCTAATAAATAATTTTCACTAGTACTTAAAGTACTAAATATTGCAGAATTAGGTATGTTTTGGTTTCCTGTTTCTCCCCAACCAACACGGAATTTAAATTGATTAATTACATCAATATTATAAAACTTTTCTTTATGAATATTCCATGCTAAGGCTAAAGACGGAAATTGAGCAAATCTGTTATTATCTCCAAATCTAGAAGAACCATCAATCCTGTAAGTACCTGTAAATAAATATCGATCATCATAATTATAATTTAGTCTACCAAAATAAGACAATAATGATGAGCTAGAAATAGTACCAGAATTTGTAGATGAATCTATAGCTCCTGAACCCAAGGTAGGGTTCTCTACTCCCTGTGGAATAGCACTTCTACTGGCTAAAACATTATTATAATCTAGTTGTTGTGTTTCATGTCCTAACAAGGCATTAATACTATGTTTTTCTTTAATTGTAGTGCTATAACTTAAGGTATTAGACCAAACGCTAACTCTATTCTCTGATCTTAATAAACTATAAATATTTTCTGGTCTATTTTGTTCTGCCGAGATGAAGTATTCCGATTGAAAGTTATCCCTCTTTCTATTATTAACTTCTAAACCATAATTAGATTTAAATTTTAAACCTTTCATAAGATCAGCCTCAACAAAAACATTTCCTAAAAAACTTTCTTTTGTTAAAGGCGTTTGTTCATACAGTGTTAAACCCACGGGGTTTCTAATCTCTGTAGAATATAGAGGTCTTGCAGGTGAACCATCTGTATTGTATATTGGAGAAACTGGGTCTACAACAAAACCAATAAAAGCTGTTTTATTATTAGAATTACCTCCAAAAGAAGCCACAGAATTAGAGGTTGATTTTGAATACTGTATATTTTGACCCACTTTAATTTTAGGTTTTATTTGATACGTACTATTTACTCTAAAGTTTGTTCTATCAAAAGATGTATTGGTTACAATTCCTTTTTGGTTTAATTTACCAAAAGAAACATAATAAGATGTTTTTTCTCCTCCACCAGATAAAGATAATTGATGACTTACAATAGTACCTGTTCTGTAAACAGCATCTTTCCAATTATAAGATTCTAATGATGATGGATCTGAAAAAGCAGCTTCTGGAGTAGCTCCATCATTTACTTTTCCTTCGTTATAAAGAGTTGCCCATTGCTCTGCATTCATTACATCCAGATTATCAATTCTATTTTCAATACCTGAATAGGTTTTGTAAGAAATAGTAGATCTATTTTTACTCCCTACTTTTGTGGTAACTAACACCACTCCATTAGCACCTCTAGAACCATAAATTGCCGTAGCAGAAGCATCTTTTAATACTTGAATCGATTCAGCATCGTCCATATTAATATTACTAATATCATTAATTGGCACCCCATCTACTATATACAAAGGATCTGCATTATTAACCGTACCAACACCTCTAATTCTTACCGTTGGTGTAGCTCCTGGTTGACCAGAACTTTTTGTAACTGAAACTCCTGGTGCTCTACCTTGAATGGCTTGAGCAATAGAAGTTGTTTGAGTTTGAGTTAGTTCTTTAGCGCTTACAGAAGATACAGAACCTGTTACATCAGATTTTTTTACAGTACCGTACCCTACCAAAACAATCTCATCTAACTGACCAACCTCTTCTTCTAAAGCAACATTTATTTTGGTTTGGTTATTTACTACAACTTCTTTTGTAGCATATCCTATATATGAAAAAGTTAAAATAGAACTTTTATCAGATACGGAAATAGCATAAACTCCATCAAAATTTGTAGTTATACCGTTTGTTGACCCTTTTTCTAAGATACTTACACCTGGCAAAGGAGTGCCAAATTGGTCTGTAATAACTCCTTTAACTGTAATTTTTTGTGCATTTGCATCAAAACTACAGAACAATATTGCAAATAAGCTTAGTAGGCTATACGCTAATATTTTGTTTTTTAATAAATAGTTTAATTTCATGGGTTGATTTTTATTCGTTAATATTTAAATTAAGTTTGGGGTTTGGGTATTTTAAATCTATACTGTTTTCATTATTAAATCTGTTTTTTTTGAATTCGTTTGTAGCCATTTTTGGCTACCCTAAAGTTGATGTTTTTGTTATGTTTCTTTGTAGATTTTAGTAAATTAAATGTGTCTCTTAGTAAATATACCTAAAAACAGCAAATAAACAACTGATTTAAAGCAACTTAATACATTAAAATATTTCGGTATAAATTTTTGTTAATTCCGTTAAAAACCTCTTTAAATCATACGAAACAAAGAAAGTTCCAAAATAAAAAAAGGCAGTAAACTAAAATTACTACCTTTTTTATATTGTTAATAAGAGAAAATTGATCCTAGTAAGTAGGCACTGCTTCCTTCTCCCAGTTTAAAAGATTTGTTTTTAAAGTTTGCTCAATTTCTAATCCAGTTCCTATTAAATCATTTTGTTCACTAATATCTTTAGTAACATTAAATAATTGGAATTTTCCGGAGTGATATTTCACCAATTTCCAGTCGCCATCTATTACAGACGCATATTGATCTTCATAACTTCTAAAGAAATACAATTGTCTTTTTGCAATTGTTTTTCCTTTTAAAATAGGCATTAAACTTACTCCTTGAATCCAATTATCTTCACATTTTTTACCAGAAGCAATTTCAAGTATCGTTGGGTATAAATCTATAGATTGCACAGGAATCGATGTTTCCGTTCCTGGTTTTGTAACTCCTGGGTAATCTATGGTTAATAAAACCCTAGAACCACCTTCACCTAAAGTATTACCGCCTTTTTTACCACCACTTAAAGGAGCATTAGAATACGCACCACCTTGATCGGAAATTAAAATAATAATAGTATTGTCTGCAATTCCTTTCTCTTTTAATGCTTTTCTAACTTGCCCTACAGAATTGTCTAACACCTCAACCATGGCTCCATGTTGTGCATATCTACCTTCCATTCCTTTGGCTTCGTATTTTTTTATTAAATCTTTTCTACCAATAGAAGGCCCATGAACGGTGTAGTACCAAAATGACAACATAAAAGGATCTTTTTTATCGTAATTTTTAATAAATTCTGTTGCATGATTGGTTAATACCTCAGTTAAATAGTCGCCTTTTTTTACACCTGATTTTAAAAATCCTTTTGGGTCTTCTTCTGCTTTAAAAAATGGAAAATAATAATTTTTTGGATGTCCAGCATTTGTGGTTGCATACACCTCATCAAAACCTTGTTTTCCTGGATAGTTTGCAGGATGTCCTAAATGCCATTTTCCTATAAAAGCATTGTAATAACCATACTCTTTTAACCTTTCTGCATAGGTAACTTCTTCTAAAGGTAAATAATTAATAGAAGGCATTTGAACCGGATCTTTTGGCCAATAACTATATTTTTCTTTATCTGGATTTCCAGAAATATGTCTAACCATCTCCATACGAACCGCTTCTTTACCAGTTAAAATAGACGCTCTACTAGGGCTACAAGTAGGCGTAGGAATGTATGCTCTGTTAAAATTTAAACTTTCTTTTTTTAATTGATCGATGTTTGGCGTTTCGAAAAGAGAATTCCTGAAACCAACATCTGCCCATCCCCAATCATCAACAAATAATAACACGATGTTTGGCTTTTTAGACACTGTTGTTATTTTTGCAATATCTTTTTTTGTTTCTTTATTTTTACAGGAAAAAGCTGCAGTCATAACAAGAAACAATAAGAATAAACTACTTGAATTTTTGAATTTATACATTATAAAATTATTTAATTATTATTTTTTTCGTGATTCTTTTTTTGTCAGATTCTATACGAATGATGTACATATTTTCAGTCATCTCAGTTGCATCAATTGTAGTGTTGTTCTTAAATACAGGTACTTCTTTTACCAATTGTCCTAATAAATTAAAAACCTGAATACTTCCACTAAAATTACTTTTAACATTTAAAGTTCTTGAATTTTCTTGTTGATAAATAACAATATTTTCACCATCAATAAATTCATTTATATTTAAAGTTTCCGCTACAGTAGATGTTTGTAGTGGGTTTGGTGTATTTTTATCAACACCATTAATCCAAATAGGATCTCCATCAATATCACAACCTTCAAAATCATTTTCTCCTCCATCGGTAATTAAACCATCTGCTCTAACTTCTGCAGAAAAACCAGTATGAGTTACATTTTCTAAAACAATTTTATACCTTCCTGCCGGACTCCCTTTAGAAACATAATCTTCTAAAGCTAAATAGTAAACAGGTGCTAAAGCTGGCGCTTGATAAGATTCGTCGTCTAAATTTTTACCTGAACTGATGTAGTTTCTTAATGCACAAGGAATGTGCCTTAAACGTGCCGCTCTTACCTGAGCATTTACACCATAAGTTGCAGAAACATTTGCAATTACAGATGCTTCAGAAAAAGTACCTGAACTATGGTCTGGTGCAACTTGTCCTTTATCCGAAGACAAAAAACCATAATTAATAGACACTGCCGCTTCACAGCTAATTCCTGTAATATCTCTAACATCTACCATACCTTGTGTTATGGTATGTGGAGACAACATTACTGCATGTGCACCATTTGTACAGGATATATTTCTACCATACATATTATTTATAATTGGCGTTTTATCTGTAACATATCTATCTGCTAAACCACTAAAACCAGACTCAAATCTTAGGGTGACTCCTCCTTCGCCAGATAAATTTCTATACAGTATATCTTGCCCAACCTGACATTGAATTAAACCATAACCATAGTGTGCTTTCTTTATATCTAGATTTTCTATAATACCAAAAGAAGAAAATAATGCCGGCGCACTTGTAGCACCAACTGCACCCGAAGAAACAGCGTTAAATTTTGTATAATTATCTAAAACTAAAAAATCTGCTAATTTAAAATTAGCAGTATTTCCCAACTGAAATGCTCTTATATCATCATTTGGTTGCATATCAGAAAAATCAAATGTAAATTTCTCTCCATTTGTACTTTGAAAACTCCAATTTGTAACCTTCTCAAAATTGTTATCATAACCAACTCTAAATAAAGAACTCATTGGTGTTGTTTTAAAAACCACATCTGGATGAACGCGAATATGAACACCTGTTTTTATATGAATTTGATTTAAAGTATAAGTTCCCGCATTTATAGTTAAAACTCCTCCGCCAGCATTAGATAAATTATTTATCATAGTCTGTAAAGCTGCGGTTGAACTAGATCCGTTAGGAAAACTCTTCTGGTTTGCAGTATTTATTGTAGGGTTGTAAAAATAACTATCTGCAGGCAACGCTCTATCAATTGGGTTTTGTGCACATAAAAAACTTATAAAAAAAACGCAACACCAAGATAAAAAACTGTTTTTTTGGATTTTCATAAATTAAATTTTATAATTATTTTACTCCTTTATTTCGTTTTATTTTTACAGAAGTAGCATTTTCTTTCACCTCTATCTTAATAGGAAAATTAAAATTTTTAAATTCATTTTTTTCAATTAACACATCTTCACAATAATCTAAATGTATTGCAGGTAAAGTAGATACCGTAGGGTAATCAGTACTCAACTCTATAATATTTCCAGTAATTTTTAATCCTTTTACAGAAAAAGCATCCACTAAGTGACCATTAAAACTTTTAATAATATTGTTACTAAAATCTATATTTCTATGAAACTTTTTAGCCCCTATTCTTTGGTCTTTTGTAAATAAAGGGGACGCTAATAATGGATAAGACTCGCCATTTCCATAACCAATGGTATTAAATATATTGTTTCTAATAGTAATATCTTGTACACCACCAGATTCGTACCATTTATTATTATCTCCTTCAATTAAAATACCATGCATTTGAGATGAAAAATAATTATTTTCAATCACCACTTTTCCTTTTGTAGTAATAAGTGCACTTCTGGCTCTATTTTCTCTAATTACATTTTTATTCATGTATACATCCGGATACCAAGTAAGATTTTCTAAAGAAAGTTTTCCTTCTGGTAATGTTGCAGGCACTTCTGCAACAGTAATTAACATTCTTCTTTCATTTAAAACCTTTACTTTTTTAATTTCAGTTTTAAAAATTGGTAGAATCGTTTCTCTAGACATAATCATTACCTCATCTCCTTTTTCACCGAAAATAAATCCCCATTGTTGCACATGGCTCGTTTCGCATAAAAAGGTATTGTTACCCATGTATTTTTCTACTTTTACATAAGCTCCATGTACATTTATACCATCATCTAACATGTGTTCTAATAAACAGTTTTCTACTTTTATAGATCCTTTACAGCCTAAAAAATGTGTTGCATCTGCTCTTGTAGAAAATGTTCTATCTGCTCTAGAAGTCACTACAAATTTGTCTAAAGAAATATTTTCACATCTTTCTGCTATTAAAGCCATTCCTCCTGCTGCTAATACAGTTATATTATTTAAAACATTATCATTTGAGTTTGATAAATGAATTGCAGGCACAAATCTATTTTCTCCAGGACTTTGTCCGTACGTTGCAAATACAGTACCTACAGGTGGCGTTACTTTTGTGTAATTTGTAAACTTTGCAGTCTTATTATCAATTTTAACAATTTTTGCTATTTTAGAAGATATTGGTTTTAAGTAATAATCTTTAGTATGCCAAATAGGAGATTTCGTCTTAGAATCAAACGCAATATTTTGTCCTATTTCATCTTGCCAATCGTAATGATTAAATAATATTTGGTTATTCTTAACTTCGAAACCAAATTTTTCATTTGCAACATCAACAATAAAAGAATTATCTTCTTTATTATTTTCAGTTACTCTTAATTCATTTACAAAAGATTTTTCCCAGTCTATTGTAAAGTTTTTTAATGTAGTATTTCTAGAACCTTCTACAGTTATTGGAACAATTTTACCGTGAAACATAAACGTAGATTCATTTCCATCTAAAGTAAAATTATCGAAATTAAAAATTGGAAAAGCTATTTTCTTTAAACTATTATCATGGTTTGTAACTGCTCTATAAGTTTCAAAAGCATTCTCTGGATAAAACTCATATTGCCCTTTTGGAAAAAACAAAGTGATATCCTTCTTTCCTTTCAAAGAATTTATTAGTTGATAAATTTCTAGCGTAACATCTTTCCCTGGCTTAATACCATAATCTGCAACATTTATGGTTTGCTCTTGAGCATAAGAAGTACATCCTAAAATTAGCACTAACATAAAAGTAAAAAAGTTTTTCATAAATATAAAATTTTAATTCCTTACTGTAAACCTAAGCACAATGTGCATTTATACTGTATTTATGAGTATAAAGATTGTATTTATAGGTTTAAAAATATTGAAAAAATTAATCTTTTAAGTATTTTTCAATCGTATACGACATCGCTTCTGTAATGTTTGATTTATAACCTATTTTGTAAAACTGATAATTTCCTTTTTTATCAATAATTATGTTGGATGGATATGCCTTTACATCAAATTTTTCAGCAATCCAACGCCCATCTTCCACTATATCATAATTAAAAGGATTCCGTTTTAAAAACGTATCTATTTTATATTCATCGTCTAAAGCTATTGCTATAAAAACAACGTCTTTTCCCTTAAATTTCTCTTTTAATTTATTTAAATGTGGAAGTTCCTTTTTACAAGGCGGACACGTTGTAAACCAAAAATTTAACACAACTACTTTTCCTATTAAGTCTTTACTTTTAAATTTATTTCCTTGAATACTTCTCACAGAATACTTTGGTGATAACTCTCCTAAACGCTCTAACGCTTGCTCTTTTCTTTCATTACTATGTTTTTTAGCATCAATTACATATTGCTTCTGTTCTTCTGTAGTTCTAATAGTATAACCTTCTAAACTATAAGTTTTTGCGGGCAATTTAGTGTAGTATATTTTTTTAGCAGTAACCGTATAAGGTCCTAAATATTTATCATTTGTAGTGTATTTTAATAGAAAACCCTGTGCATTGAACTGTTTAATATATCTTAACCCAAACTTTTTGGTTGTGTATACTTTTCTAATCTCTCCTTTTATTTTTGTCTCATAAACTTGACAAGGAATACCTATAATATTTTCTATTTCCTCTTCTTGAAGAATTACTTCTTTTACAGGGTTTTTAAACTTATTTATAATACCTGTTTTAGTCGTATAACTACGTGCAAGTGAATAAGTAAGTTCTTTATCATAATCTAATAAAGTTGAAAAATCATAATTTTTACTATTAGAATAACGTTTTTCTAATAATTTATCTTTATTAAAAATAACAATGATTTCTTTTTTAAAATAAGAAAGTTTTTTTTGTTTTTCTGATAAAACTCGATCATAAACAACATCATAAGTAATAACAACATCATCTTTTATATTCTTTGCATTGGAATATTTCCATTGAGAAACAAGGTTTGTTGATACCAATAAGAAAAGAAACACAATAGATAATTTTTTCATCATTTTAATTTTTCGCATTCAAAATAAACTCAAACTCATATTTTCCTGATGGAATTACAAATTGCGGCAATGTTTCTGACAGCGTTCCATTTACACTCATTTGAATTAAGTGCAAATTCAAAGTATAAAACCCTTGTTTTTTTAAATCATAAGGATGTTTTGCATTTTGAATATTTTCTGGCGAATATGGCCAAATTGAAAATCCGAATGTTGATGCACCTTCAATTTTTAAACTATTCTTTCTGTTTTCTGAAAGCTGTAACCATCTTACATCAGAGCGGTTTCCGTTTTCTTGCGGAAAAACATAATTTGTAAATAAATCGTCCGTTTTAAAGATGTATTCATCTACTTCTGTACCTCGTTTTCTATCTATGTAATTTTCCCAAGGTCCTTTTCCGTAAAAAGTGGTGGTTTTGTACCTATTCGGAATGCCTAAAGTAACACCAAATTTCACCAAACCAGGTAAGTTTTTATTGGCATCTAAATCCATTTTCACAACAATTCTTCCATCACTTAAAAAGTGATAATTGATATTTAATTTTACTTCGTCTTTATATGATTTCTCCACCAAAACAGTAACTTCATTGGTCTTTTCTGCAATTACTTTTACAGATTTAATTTCTAATTTATCATTTAAAAACTCCCAATAACCTCTAGATTTTCTAAAATCTTTACTACTTGCACCTCGTAAATCGTTGTCTATTGGTGGTCTAAAAAAGTTAGGTTTTAAAGGTGAAGATATTTGCTCTTTTCCCTTTTTGATAAATGAAATTAGTGCGCCTGTTTCTTTTGATACTTTTGCAGCATATTTTTTTCCTGAAACAGTAATTTCAGCAGTATTTTCTACAACTTGTAATGCTGCTTTTGATGCTGACTGATACGTCTTAATGGCTGTTTTTTCTTTGATTAAAAGTTGTTCATTCGCTACTTCATAGCCTTTTGCAGCCCAAAAGGTAGTTCCTTTTTCTTGTACAGACATTTTTAACCAATATTCATTTTCATCTTTAAAATTCACCTTTTTAAATGGAATATTTATTTTTGATGATGAACTTGGTTTTACATCAATATCTTGTAAAATTCCAGATTGAATTTCTTTTCCGTTTTCAGACAACGTCCATTTTACATCGTAGTTATTTAAATTAGTAACATTTAAATGATTAATTGCTAAAATAGTTCCTTTTGCTACATCAATTGCAGTAAAATTAAAGGGTTGCTGAATATATTTTACTTCCCACGCATGTGGATGTGGTTTTCTATCTGAAGAGAAAACACCGTTAATACAGAAATTTTTATCATTCGGATAATCGTCAAAATCACCTCCATATGCATAAAATTTTTCACCATTATCAGCTGTTTTTTCTATTCCTTGGTCTATCATATCCCAAATAAAACCTCCAATTAAATTCTTTTTCGAGTTGATTAAATCCCAATATTCACCCAAACCACCAATGGAGTTCCCCATAGCATGCGCATATTCACACATAATAATAGGTCTGTTTATATATTTACTTTCAGACATTGCTTTTAGCTGATAAATCTCTGGATACATTCTACTTAAAACATCTACATATTTTGGGTCTGTAGGGTTTGCATGCGCAGGTCCTCTAAACACTTTTTGTCCTTCTTCTCCTTCTTTATACGCAGGGTTCGTTGGGCCTCCTTGCGCTCCTTCATAATGAATAAAACGTGAAGGATCGTAATCTTTTATCCAACCTGCAGCAGCCGCAAAAGCAGGTCCTGTTCCAGATTCATTTCCCATAGACCAAGAAATTATAGAGGCATGATTTTTATCTCTATCCACCATTCTCATAATTCTACTTAACATAGGAATTGCCAAACTTGGTTGTTGTGGTGCATAACTTCCTAAATGATGGGTTTCTATATTTGCTTCATCCATTACATAAATTCCGTATTTATCACATAAATCATAGAAATACGGATCATTAGGATAATGTGAAGTTCTTACGGCATTAAAATTGAATTTCTTCAACAGTTTTACATCGTCTTCTAAATCTTGTCTGGTTAATGCTTTTCCTCTAACAGGATGATGATCATGACGATTAACACCTTTTATTTTTACGGGTTTTCCGTTGATAAGTAACTCGTTTTCTTTACTAAAACCAACTTGTTTAAATCCAATTTTCTGACTGCGAGATTCTACAATTTTTCCTGATGCATCTTTTACATCAAAAACAACGGTGTACAAATATGGGTTTTCTACAGACCATTTTAGTGGACTTTTAATATTAGCTTCTAAAAATGCAAATTTTGTAATGTCTCTTTGTGGCCATCTTTCAAAAAAGACATCTTCAATAGCACAAGACATCGGTTTTGGTAAAACCTTTTTATTATTAGCATCGTATAAATCTGCAGAAATGGTCCAACCTTTTAAGTTGTCTTCATCTCCTTTCATCCATACATGCGGACGAACTTCTATCTTGGCATCTTCTAACGTATCATCGAACTTTGTTCGAATAAAAAAGTCATTTAAAGAAACTTTTGGTTGTGCCATTAATAAAACCTCTCTGTGAATTCCGCTTAAACGCCACATGTCTTGGTCTTCTAAATAACTACCGTCACTCCATCTAAAAACCTGAACGGCAACTTTATTTTTTCCTTCAACTAGATATTTAGTAATATCGAATTCTGCTGCCAATCTACTTCCTTGGCTGTACCCAACTTTTTTACCATTTACCCAAACATAAAATGCAGACGAAACGCCGCCAAAATGTAAAATTACAGATTGATCTTTCCAGTCTTTTGGAACTGTAAAATCTCTATAATAACTTCCAACCGGATTGTCTCTATACTTTTCTATAAATGGAAATTGTGGCGGATGAGGCCCCATATATCCGAAATTTCTTTTTCCTCCATTTTTTATATCCGGAGTAAAAGGATAAATAATATTGGTATAAATTGGTTGTCCAAATCCTTGAAGTTCCCAACTAGATGGCACAGGAATATCACTCCAATTTTCTCCATTAAAATCATTCTTGATAAAATCTGTAGGTCTGTCTTTAGATTTCCCTACATAGTTAAATTTCCAGGTTCCGTTTAATGATTGTGTTCTAGATTTGTCTCTATTTCCTTCTAAAGCATCTGCATGATTAATATAGGAATAACTTGGCACACGTGCTCTTAATTTGTTTTGCTCAAACATCAATTCGTTTTCCCAATCATTTTGAGAAAAAGATATTTGAGAAAATAATAGCAATAAGAAAACAATAGAATTCTTTAAATACATCATAAAAATTAGTATTAATACTGAATGGTAAAGTCAAATATAATAACAAAAACTTTTGTCTTTGTGCCTTTACAACCTGTAATTTAAAATAAACTGGTAATGCTATAAATATAAATAGGATTTGTCTAAATGCTAAAAAACATCTTATCCAAATCCTACTCTATTTTACCTTAAAAAAATTAATTACTCCGTAATATATTTCTGATTTAACTTTAAACCAGGTTCATCATACATCTTCATTTGCTTAAATAATTCTGTTTGCATCATTTTTGCAATGCCTGCATATGCTGCATCGTAGTAAAAGTTAATCAACTCATCTGGATCTTTTTGTAAATCGAATAAATATGGTTTTTCTTTTTTATCGATGACCAATTTATATCTATCACTTACTGCAGAAGCCCACCATCCGCCAGACTTGGCGAAATAGGTAATTCTATCACTATTTACTTCTTTTTTATTGTTTGTAAAATCGTCTGAAGTATCTAAACCTTGAAATTTTGCAGCTGTTTTAACATTCATCAAACTTAAAATAGTGGGTGTAAAATCTACATTTGTATAGGCGGTATTGATCACTTTGCCTGAAGGTATTTTCTTTGGATAACGAATTAAAAACGGAATTCTTGCTGAACCTTCATAAGGCACCCCTTTGTTACGTCTGTTGTGTTCAAAAAACATATCTCCATGATCTGAAGTAAAGATTACAATGGTATTTTCTGTAAGATTATTGTCTTCTAAAAACTGAAGAATTCTACCTACAGAATCATCAATATGACTCACCATTCCAAAATACTGTTTTAACGCATTTTTTTCATTTTTAAAAGCTTTTTTTCCAATAGCTTCATTGTTTTTTTGATCTTTTGCCCATTTAGGTTTTATAGCAGTATATTTTGCATCCATAGTTTTTGGTGCTTCAATTTTTAAATCTTCATACATAGTGTTGTATGGAGGCTTTGCGTAATCTGGCGTATGCGGATCTGGAATAGAAAGCATTAATGCAAAAGGTTTATTTTTATCACGCTCTAAAATTTCTAAGGCCTTATTTGTAAAAAAATCTGTTAAATGAATCACTTCATCTTTTGGTAATTTAGCGGCAACTTTTTCATTAATACCCGTTATTACAGCACCATCTTTTGTTAAACTAAAATAAGGCGCATGACCACCTTTCATCATATAGCGATTATCATCAAAACCTGCTTTATATTTAATGCCAAAAACATATTTTTCTTCACCTGCTAAATGCCACTTACCCACATAAGAAGTTGCATAACCTTGGTCTCTTAAAATGGTAGCAAATGTTGGTATATCTTCTCGAATATGCATTCCGTTTTTTGGGGCTCCCGTAGATCCAGGATGTAAACCTGTCATTAAAGAAGCGCGAGATGGTGTGCAAACTGGCGAAGCACAATAATAGCTCGTTGCAATAGCTCCTTCTTCTGCCAGTTTATCGATATTTGGGGTTTTAGAATTATTCCCTTTTCCCCAAACAAAAGCTTGTGCTTCTGGCAGTAATTTTTGATACGCACTTATAGTTCTAAAATTATGTTCATCGGTATGAATGATAATTAAATTTGGTTTTTGAGTTGTGTTTAAAACAACTTCTTTTTTTTCTTGATTTGTAACTGTTTTTTGACCTTTGCAGCTCATAAATGAGATTGCAAATATCAAGGATACAAGTAATAGATTTTTATGCTTCATTTTTTACTAAATTTTAAATTTACGTGTTGCTTTGGTTAAAAAAAATTTTAAAGATACTTTACTGTTTTCATCATTAATAAGTTACATCAATAAATCGTAAAGAACCTGCTGGCACTTTTAAGTTGATTTGGTTTTTGGAAATTTTTAAATTTTCTTTACTTAAAATATCTTCTACAAAATTCGGATTCCTATTTTGAAAAGTAATCGTTACTTCTCTGTCTTGTGGTTCTATATACCCTTGATCTAATAAAATAATTCTTGTATGATTTTCATCAATTTTAATTGCAGACCAAGCAGCTCCTTTTACCAAAATTGGTAAATCTTTTGCACCCGTTTCTACAATCCTTTTCAATTCTGGAGCAAATTCTTTTGCTGACACAAATTGATTCTTAAAAAACCCTTTTTTACCATTACTAATACTAAAAGGAATCTTCTTTTTCAATAACTCATTTTTAAATTCTATGGGTGCAACTGGTACCATTCCAAAAGGAGTTTCTGGCATATAATTTAACCATCTATAATCTACCCCTAAAGCTATTTTAGAAAAATCGCTTTCTGGAACACTAGTTCCTGCCCAATGCATTTGAGCTACTGAAAAAACGGCATTGTCATCGTCTTTTTTGTATTGTTTTATATCATGATGATTATCTACTGTATGCACCAACTCTGCATCTATGTCTTTTATTAAATGCCAAGAGCCAATAGACAAAATATCTTCTTTTTCTACAATTGGTAACACGCCAGATTTCATCAAAGCAAATAGGATATTAAGACCTGGATCTTCTACAAAACCAGAAGTAGAAACGATTCCGTAACGTGCGCCATAAGCAGCCATCATAACGCCTTGTCTTAAATACGGAGACACAGAATTTTGTCCTCCAGGAGAAAGTGGTCTCCAACTTGTTGGATTGTCATCAATTAAGCGCATGGCGAAATCATTTACATAACCTCCATTTCTCATACCTATTCTACCCGCTAAATTTAAATCTTGAATTCTATTACTAGTATCTTCTGAGGCCGGTGCTAAAATATCGCTATACTTTCCAGAATAAAACATCTCTTTCCAAAGCGGTAAATGTGATGTTGCTGCCCAAAACATGTTTTTATATCTAAAATATAATTTTGCTCTGTTATTTTTACGAATCGCCTTTGCCAGTCTTGGTAAATATTCTTTCACGTAAAGTTGTACTCTAGGATCCTCTACATTAGCCATTTCTGCATACACAAAACCGTAACAAGTTGTTGGGGCAACTTCTAAAACTTGCTCTAGAGTTTCTATTTGAATATAAAAAGGATCGTTTCCATGACCTGCCCAAAAAGTAAAAGGTTGCCCTTCTGCTTCGTAATCTCTCGCCATTTGAACTATTTGCTCTCTAGAGTCTTTATATTTACCTCTCTTGTCTTTTTTTAATGCCGACTTGCCTATTTTGTTAACCAAATAGGTTCTGTCTGTAGATTCTTTTGGTGATTTTTGTATGACAAATTTTATATCATTTCCATGTAATTTTTTAACCTTAGAATCTTCACCATTTTTGGTAATCATCACCCAATTTTTGTCAGATTTTTTCTGATAACTTGGCGTTTTATACTCTAAAACTTGTGCATATAATGTTTCTAAGTTTTTTTCTACTTCAAGCATTCTACCTTGCTTTTTGTAGGAAGTTTTGCTCCAACTATTTTTTGATAAATCGTAAAAATCTACATTGTTACCACCATCAACAGTTCCTGCCGCAATTAATTGATTAGATTTAGGTTCGTAAACAAAATCGCTATAAACTCCTTTACCATATCTTTCTCCTGCTATATGTATTACTTTTCCTTTAGTATCTAGCACAATTAAAATTCCTCCATGCTGAAACATAATTTCGTTTCTACTTGGTAAGAAGCTTCCTTGAGAATGCGCATAACGTTGCGCTTGTTTTTGATTTCCAACATATTGTGCTAAAACATTAAAATCTGCATCTAAAGCAGAAAAGAAAGGTTTAAAACTAGCATCTCCAAAAAATAAAATATCATCTTTTTTATCATTGTTAATATCTACTATAGAAATATCTGTAATCATTACTTTTGTAAGCGCTTTTACCTCTTTCTTTTTAGGGCTAAGTTGTTTTACAACTTCTTTTGTATCCGCATCTAAAATCCCCATAAAATCCCAACGAAATTTATCGTTACTATAGGTCATTACAAAAAGTGATTCTTTCCCTGAATTGGTAAAAACACCTGACTCAATTTTTCTAACAACTCCTTCTATTTTGGTTGATGAAACTTGTTTTCCGTCTGTATCTAACTCATACAACTGATAATCATTTCCACCTGCAAAAATTTGGATTTTATCATCATTTTTTACCACGGCAATTTCCGATAAACGTACTTTATGATCTGGAGTAAATTGCCAAAGTAAAGAACCTTTACTATCAATGCAATACACTATTCCGTTACCAGCAACTGCTAACAAATCATCATTTCCATCATTATTGATGTCTTGTGCAAGAATTTCAAAAATAACTGAAGGTTGGTCTATTTTATATTGCCACAATTCTTTTCCGTCTAAAGTATAAGCGGCGATACTTTTGCTTAATTCAGAAACAAAAAGGATTGACTCATTATTGATTTCTCCAACAACAGAATTTCTTATATTATTGGTTTTTGTTGAGAAATTATTAGACTGAAAAGCGAATAATTGAATGGAAACTAAAAAGCTTACTACTAAAGTAAGAAGTGAATTTATTTTCATTTATAAAGTATCTGTATTTGACTTAATAGTTTTTCTTTGGTTTAATGGTTTTAACCGCAAAGTTTAAAATAAGTTTTCGCAAAGTGCGCAAAGATTTAAGCCCTTATTCTTTGCGAATTTTTCGAAACCTTTGCGCCTCTGCGTTTAAAATTTAGTAACAACGTACTTCGTACATTCTAATATTTTCCTTACCGTGTGTATTTTTCAATTTTAAACGGATAGCAGTTGCTGCTATTTCATCAAAATTAATTTTTACCAAACGTGTAATATTGTATTCTTTTTTACCAACTTCTTTCCAGCTTCCTTGTATTCTTGCTTCTACTGTAAAATCTTTTACCAATTCTGGTGGAACGACCAATAATTGTTCACTATACTTATTAGGATTTTTATGGAAATTTATTTTTCGTTGCAGGTTTGTATCAAATTTCATTTCTACACTAGTAAATCTTTGAGGTTTGTTCCATTCTAATTGTAAGTCTGCGTTTAAACCATCTGATTGCCAGTGATGAATTTTATCAACTTCATCTCTACCAACGCCATCTGTTAAATTTTTTACATCACCAGAACTTGTTGAAGAAGCAAAAATTAAACTTGCCGTTCTTGCTTTATCATTTAGATCTTTTGCAGGTCTATTAGGAAAATAAGAATCATCTCTTAACAATTGCTCCTGTAAATCATTTATATAATTTTGATATAATTTTCTTGGCGACACCCCTTTTTTAACACACATTGCTGCTGCTGTTCCTGCCGCTTGTCCCATCATTGAGCAGGTACCAATAATTCTAGTTGATGAAAGTGCAATGTGCGTTACACTCACATTTCTACCAGCAAATAATAAGTTATCAATATTTCTAGAATATAAACTTCTAAAAGGAACTTGGTATACATCTTTAAATCTTGAGTGAAAATAACTTGCAGGTTCCTCTAAATTTTCAATTCCTCCAGGGCAATGTTCATCTAAAGACCAACCACCAAATGCAATGGCATCATCAAAATGACGAAGTCCTAACATATCAGGCTCAGATAGAATATAATCTCCCATAAATCTTCTAGATTCTCTCCTACCAGGAATAGAACCTACCCAATCTAAAGCAATATTGGCTGCTTCCGGGAAATCACCAGAATTTTTTATATGATCCCAAACCCCGTAAAAATGTGCCATTAATTTATGACGAATTTCATCTCTTTCGCCAATAATGTCTACATCGCTACTTAATTCTACCCACCAAAAACCTTCTTTTAATTGTTTTACTTTTCTATGCTTGTCTTTAAATGCTTTTTCTGCATCGAAAGGAATTGTATATTCTGGTGCATAAAAAGGAACTGGCCTTCCCATGTCTTTTGTAATCATCATAAAACAATCTCCCATAACCCAACCATCTGGTTCATCTGGTGCATATTGTTCATTAAATTCTGCTTTTCCTTCTCTTCCTTGTCTAAATTCTGCTCCTGCAGTTGCCGCTACAAAACCATCACCAGAACAATCACAAAAAATAGGAGCATTTATTGTAAAATCTGTTTCTGTTGTTAATTGACGACAAACTACAGATTTAATATTGTTACCATCCATCTTTACATCCAACGCAGTTGTATTTAACAATAAGGTTAGATTTTTTTCACGAACTACATAATTATATAAAACATGATCCCAAACAGGATAAGATTCTTGCGGATTATAATGCCAGTTTTCAATTAGAAGTTCTTCTACAATACCCGTTTCTCTTTCTATTTTGTGTTTATTCAATAAACTTTGAACCCCATTTACTGTAACTCTCATTTCACTAGAAGCATTTCCTCCTAAAACAGGTCTGTCTTGTACTAAAACTACTTTTGCCCCATTTCTAGCTGCTGAGACTGCCGCAGAAATACCAGACATTCCACCTCCAATTACAGCAACATCTACATTTACTATTTTTTTTCGAATTGGATCTTTTTTTAAAGTTTTCCTTAATATTTCTTCTTCCTTAAACAAACCGTTTTTACTATTAGAAGTTTGCGCAGAAATATCTCCCATTATTGGAAATAAACTCGCTGCTAAAACACCTTTTGTTCCTTTTTTAAAAAAATCTCTTCTTTTCATTATAAATAAATTTTGATAGTGAATTTATAAAAAGCAAATGCATTCTATTTTACATAAAAATAGCTGTAAGAAGAGTTTTACTATTCTTCTCGCGTTTTCCTTTTTAATTTAAAATTTAAGAATTGAATTTGGAGGTAACGGAACTTTATTCTCTTTTCTCCAAGAAACCAATTCTTTTAATAAATTCTGAGTGGTTTTTAATTCGATAGTTGATAAGTTTTTTGATTCTTTAGGATCTACTTTTAAGTTGTACAACTCCAATTTACCATCCGCCAAAAACTGAATTAACTTATAATCTCCTTTTCTAATTACAGAACAGGTTCCGTGTTTATAACGACTTGCTAAATGCCAAAACAAAGGTCTTTCCGATAATTTTTTATCATCTTTAAGAAATAAATCAGTCATAGAATTTCCATCTAAAGTCCCTTTAAAATCAGTAACATTTGCTAAGTTCATTAAAGTTGGAAAAACATCCAATCCACTTACAGCAACCTCACTTCTTCTAGGTGTAACTTTATTTGGCCAATTGATAAACATTGGTACTTTAATTCCGCCTTCATAAATATATCCTTTTGCACCACGCATTAAATCATTGGCACTTGCCATACTATGAAATCCGTTGTCTGATGTAAAAATGATAATAGTGTTTTCTCTTAAATTATTCGCATCTAAATAGTCTACAATACGTTTTATATTATCGTCTACAGACTCTACCATAGTTGCATAACTTGCAAAATATTCATGCTTTTTTTTCTTATCATGCAAACCTTGCCCTGTAATAGTATCACCTGGTTTGTTAAAGTATTTTTGATACAATTCTTTACTTCTATATTTTATAGGTCTATGAACCGCATAAAAATTTAAGTTGATTAAAAAAGGCCCTTCTTTATGTGCCCCCATAAACTCGATTGCATCATCTGTTAAACGATCTGTTAACCAATTATCTGTTGATTTTTTCTTGATAAAAGGATTGCTAAACGGAGCCCAATAACCACCAGCCTCACTTTTATAACCTCCTTTTTCATAAGCTGGATCTCCTCTAAAACTTCCTCCTACATTTTTTAAGAAACCTCTTTTTTCAGGATAATATTGTTGAACTTCTATTGTTTTATGATTCGAAACCCAAGAATAATCTCCTGCATCTGGTTGTTTTAATTTTTCTTTTAATGGATATTCCATTGCCAGTTCTTCTTGCGGATAAGGACCAACAATATGCCATTTTCCTAAATGGATAGATTTATACCCCGCTTTTGCCAAAGGTTCTGCATATATAGGATGCTCTCTACCAACTGTCCATCTCGAAAAAATATTTTCTTGATCGTCTCCTTTTTCTAAAACAGGCACCGTATAAACACCTGTTCTAAAAGATTGTTTTCCTGTAAAAATTGCGGTTCTAGACGGTGAACAAGTAGGATACATATAGGCATTATCTAATACCAAACTTTCTTTTGCCAACGCATCTATGTTTGGTGTTTCAAAATAAGTAGAACCATTAAAACCAACATCTGCGTAGCCCATATCATCCACCAAAACAAAAATAATATTTGGCTTTTTGGTTACTTTAGAAACCTCTTTTTTAGAGGTACTACAAGAAACAAAAAAGAGAGCTATTGCTACTAAAAAACTAATATTGTAAAATTGTTTTTTCATTCTTAATGGGTATTATAAATCTTTTATTTTAGGATACTTTTTAACTCTTTTCTAAACGTCTTTAAAACTTCCTTATTAGAAGGGTTTTTAGCAATATTTGTCCACTCATTCGGGTCTATTCTATGATCATACAATTCTTCAAAACCATCAGGATACACCGTATATCTGTACTCATTACTTCTTAAAGAATGTAGTCCCTTGTCTTTAGAAGTCAATACATATTCTTTCGTTTCCTTTGTTGGATTTTTTACGATATCATAAATACTTTTTCCTTCTAACTCTTTATTTTCTGGTAAGTTTGCCATTTCAACTAACGTTGGATACACATCTAAAAGAGAAACTAAAGAAGTACTTACTTTGGGTTTACCATCACCTCTTGGGTCAAAGATTAACAAAGGTGTTTTTGCAGAACGTTCCCACAAAACATTTTTAGACCAATGTTCTTTTTCTCCTAAATGCCAACCATGATCTCCCATTAAAACTATAATGGTGTTTTTTGCGTATGTACTCTCTTTTAACCCGTCTAATAAATGACCTACACAAGCATCCGCAAAAGAAATATTTGCCATATAAGCTCTTACAGCTTCTTTCCATTTACCATGTTCTACAACAGATTTATGAACGCCTCTTTTTGCCATATTTTGTCCCATCCTACCAACATCATCTAAATCATTTTTTAAGGTAACTGGTAGTTTTATGTCTTCTAATTTATACATATCAAAAAACTGTTTTGGTGCAAACCAAGGTAAGTGTGGTCTAAAAATTCCACAAGCTAAAAAGAAGGGTTTGTCATGCTTTTCTTGTAAAAATTTCGATGCATAATCTGCTGATTTATAATCGTTATTATTTTCTAAAGTTACATCTACAGGAAACCAATCAAAAGAACGTAAGAAAGAACCTTTAACTCCGTATTTTTTCAACTCTAAACCATGCGAGTGTTTGTCTTTATCTTCTGGGTACGTTCCTCCTAAACCTCCTTTTCTTTCTTGTTGAAAAGATCCTGGATCACTTCCTGGTTTTGGTTTTTTAGCATTTCCTCTTGGACTGTGAAATATTTTTCCTGCTGCTGCAGTTTTATATCCATATTTTTCAAAATACTGAGGAATTGTGACCGTATTTTCAAAACCTTTTACATCTCTAAAATGCTCTGAATTACCATACACACCTGTTGTAGAGGGTCTGTACCCAGACATGATACTTGTTCTTGATGGGTTACATAAAGGTGCAGAACAATATGCATTCTTAAAAATAGTACTCTTATTTGCTAAGGCATCTATATTTGGTGTTTTAGTTTGTGGATTTCCACCAAATGCGCCAACCCAATCATTTAAATCATCTACCATAATGAATAATACATTTGGCTTCGATTTATTTTCTTGGCTAAAAGTTGAAAATGCAATTAGCAATAAAGCCACAATACATACATTTTTTATGTTCTTAAATTTCATACGTGTATTATTTAATTTTTAACGAAGAAACCAAAAAACATTAAAAAACGTGTATGTATTAGTTCATAAAATGTATTTAATGGTCGCTAAAACTTCATTTAACAACAAAAACGCAAAGGTTTTCAAAAAAATTGTAGAATTACTCTAGAATTTCCTTGCAACCTTTGCGCTTTTAAATACTTCTTTTCGAAGCTTATTATCTCAAAAAACTATTTTTTAAATTGATCGTATTCTGGATTTATTTTTGCATTTTTAAATCTTGGTCTGTCTTTCCACATATCATACGTTGCTTTTAATTGTGCTGCAGATTCAGGAAACTGACCTTTATCTCCAGTTTCTTTTATCCAATTTTCTAAAACATCTCTATGCTCTTTTAGTACTTTAGAAAAAGTAGGGTCTAAAGCTAAATTATTCATTTGATCTGGATCTTTTTTCAAATCATATAATTCTTCTGTAGGGCGAACTCCAAACCAAAATTTATCTTGATAAGGGGTTAATTTTCCTTCTTCATGTAATTCTCTTAAATCGGTTACAATCTTTTTATTATCTCTATAACTAGCTTGTAACATTGGTCTATTCGGAAAATAATTACGAATATATCTGTAATCTTCAGAAACGACACTTCTAATTCTATCAATCGTATAATCGCATCTATCTCTTGCACCTATTACATATTCTTTTTCTTTATATTTTTTAGAAAACAAATCTTGCCCTACTAAATAAGATGGCATTTTAGCATCTCCTAAAGCTAATGTAGTTGCAGAAACATCTAATAAAGAAACCAAATCATTTCTTACCGTTCCGGCTTTTAAAGCAGGATTATTTCCTTTGATAATTAAAGGAACTAACAAACCACCCTCATAACAAAATTGCTTGTGTCTTAAAGATGCATTACTACCATGGTCTGAAAAGAAAAATATAATGGTATTTTCGTACTCACCATCTGCTTTTAATTGTTTTATAATTTTTTCTAACGTAACGTCAGATCCTCTATTGGCATTATAATGCTGCGTCCAAGCTTCTCTTTGCGATTTTATATCTGGAAAATAAGTAGGCATTGGTACGTCATAAGTTTCTAGTTTTTCACCTTCTCTTACGTATTGGTAATCTTTTTTACCACCCATAATTTCTACTTGTCCAAACCAAGGCTGATTTTTATCTTTTCTAGCGTTCCAAACATACTCTTTTACAGTTTTGTAATTAATAGCAAAATTTCCTTGCCATCCATTCATTCCTGCTTTGTAATTTTCTTTGGTACCTGTATCATACATCGCTCTTCTATCATAATCAAAATTATAATCATCTTTACCACTGTTAAAGGTAAAATATCCCGCTTCCTTCATCAATTCAGGAATGGTTTTCATGCCTTCTGGCAATTTAATTTTAAGATTATCTGGTACAATCTCATTTTCTGTAAATCTATTTGACCTATGATTATGTGTACCTGTTGTAGTTTGATAAACACCTGTTATAAAAGCAGATCTACTTGCAGAACAAACGGGTGCAGTTGCATACGCTCTTTTAAACAAAACACCTTCCGCAGCTAATTTATCAATTACTGGTGTGTGTCCTTTATTAATAGAATCTCCATAAACGCCCATAAATGGGGATAAATCTTCCGCGACCACCCACAAAATATTCGGTTTTTTTATTGTTTGTTTTGTTAGTTTCTCTTTTTGACTGCAAGCAGTGAAAGTAGCTGTTAACATAAGAATACATAAGATTCTAAATGCGAGATAAGAATACTGTTTTTTCATTTTGTTATTTATTTATTAGTTGTATTAATTCTTTAGCAAAGGCCATTCCTAATCTTTTTTGCCCTACTGTATTGTAATGTAAATTGTCTGAATGCTTCGGGTAATCTAACCAAGAAGCATCTGTTGATGTTTTAATAATAGCAATGTTATCATCAGAATTGGCAACATTTAACATTGCAGTTCTTACTTGTGCAGGACCCTCTTTATATTTTCTTGGCAATACATTTACTTGTCCTATTACAAAAGGCAAGTCATTTATTTGTACTTCTTTTCTATAACCTGCTATCAATTTTTTAAGATTGCTTTGATAATTTGTTGCTGTAATTTCTTTATTCGTATCACTTTCTCCCTGCATCCATAAAACACCTAAAATTTTATATTTTTTGCCCTGTTTCTTTACATCATTAAGGGTTCTTTTAATATTTTTTATATGTTGCTTGTATAATTGCAAACTTTGCCTGACTTTACCTCGCTCTGCAAGCATTGCTTTTTCTAATGTCCACTCGGTATTCCAAGCACCATATAAAGAGGTACCTCCAACGGCTTTTTTAATCAATAAATAATGTTGCTTTGGGTTTGCTTCTGCTAATGTTAATCCTACCATTAATTCTGGACCAAAACTTTTCTTTAAAGTAGATAATGGAATCGGTTTACTTTTTTCTACATCAGAGGTGCTTATAAAAACTCTATCAGAAACATCGTGAATTCTTTTTATAAAAGCGGCATCTAGCTCTTCAGTAATTCCTCTACCTGCCATATTAGATTGTCCTGCTAACAATACAACCTGAATTTCTTCTTGCGAAAAAACGGTGCTAGAAATCAAGAGAAAAACAATAAAACTTAAAAATATTTTTTTCATACTATTAGTTTATCATCTTTATTAATTCGTTTGCAAATTTTGTTCCTAATCTTAATTGACCTTCTGCATTATAATGCACATTATCTGAATTTTTAGGAAAATCAGACCAACTTGTATCTGTACTTGTTTTTACTAAATGCACATTTTTCACCTCTAATGAAACTTTTTCCATCTGTTCCCTTACCGTTTTTGCTCCGTTTTTAACACCATATCTAGAGTTTATTTGTCCGAAAACAAAAGGCATGTCTTTCACTTTAAAAGTAGTTCTGTACTTCGTTATTAACTTTTCTAAAGTCGCGGCATAAGTAGTTGCTGCTTTTTCTAAAGTAGCATCATTTTCTCCTTGCATCCAAGCCATCCCTATAACTTTATAAGACTTTCCTTTCTCTTTTAAAATGTTTAAATTTTGGTTAATTAAATCGATGTGTTGTTGTACTAAATTCCAACTTTGTTTTTTGGCTCCTTTTTCAATTTCTCTTGCATTTTCAATCGTCCATTCTGGGTTCCAAGCGCCATATAAAGCGGTACCTCCTTTGGCATGTTTTATCAACAAAAATTCTTTATTCGGATATTTTTCTGCCAAGGTTAATCCTATTAACAACTCCGGACCAAAACGTTTTGTAAAACCATACTTTTTACTCGGCTTATTTTTATAATACGATAAAGGTGTTTGTGCTGTATTAGACTGACTGATAAAAACTCTATCTGCTACTTTTTCTATCCTCTTTTGAATAGAAGCATCTAAATCATCATAATTTGCAGCCCCTGCCATGTTAGATTGTCCTGCTAATAGCACTACTTGTACTTCCTTTTTTTCTTGAGATATTAAGGCCGATTTGCAAGAAAAAAATACTGTTATTACTACTACTAATAAGTATTTAGATGTTTTCATAAAATTATTTATCCTTTCCTACAAGGATTTAAAAACCCTGAGGGATTGTTATTTTTTAAGTTCCTTTTATCTTTTTTCCTGCAAGGTTTCAAAAACCTTGTAGGTATTACCATATTACAATTTCTTTTTTTCGATTTTTTCGTATTCATAAACACTAACAAAGTCAAAAAAAACCTTGCAGGAGTTCACTTTTCTGATACTTATTTTTTAGCAATTATTTCTACAAAATAAACTTCATTCGGTTTTAAGGTAGGTGTTGCTGAAACTGAAATTCCTTTTATTAAATCTTTACAAATAATATTTCCACTTCCATTTAACGAGATCCTTAAAGTAGCATCCGATTTCCCAACATTTACAACGGACAACACATTATTGCCTTTCTCATTTTTAATTACTTTCCAGATACATCCTTTTTTACTTACTGAATTTGTTTCTTCTATAGCAATATCAGAAAGTAGATTTTTTTCTTTTAAGATTGATAAAACGTTGTTTTTAATTTTAGCAACAGAATTCAATTTAATAATAGTTCCTTTTCCATCCGTTAACGTGTTCAGTTCATTTCCGTATTCATTTTTCACTAAACTCTTGTCATCAAGAATTACAGTTCCTCCATTATTTAAATACGTTTGCAATGCTTTTAATTCATCATTGGTAACAAAAGGAGTATTGTAAACAGTAATAACATCCCAATTTTTATTGTTTTGTTTTTTGATGATATTTTCTGTTACAAACCCTAAAGGAATTCCTTCAAAATTTAAACCTTCATACAAACGATAAAGGTCGTCCATGTGTTCTTTTTTATTGATTGCAGATGTTTTAGAATAGAAAATACGAACCGGTTTTCTTTGTCTTTGAAAAGCTAAAATTTCTTCTGAATAAGAATTCAAATCAATTAAAGTCATAGCAACTTCATTAGTAACTCTTGGCTGCTGTGTATTTGTACCTGCATAACCTTTATTATTAATTGCTTTTTTAGAAATAGAACCATCAGCATTTCTTGGCCAATACCAAATCTGACTTGCATCTAACCCAAAAGTATGTGCCAACCAAAACGTTGCTCTGGCATAACTTGGGTCTAAATATAAATCACGAGATTTTACGGTTGATAAATAATGTAATTCTGAATTAAAATTTATTTTATTAGGACTTACAGATTTCATAAAATCATATCCCATACACAATTCTCTCCATTCAAAAGCGTAATCTTCTTCCCATTTATGAGGTTTTCCCCAAGTATATTTGTGGGCTGCACCAGAATCATTACCAATAATACCGCTTAAATCGGTCAATGCTTCTAAATCAATGCCATGTACTCTTTTGTTATCTGTCCAAAGGCTAGGCATAATTTTTAAATGCACTTTAGCGTCTGCATCATACTTAGTTACTTCTGTTTTTAAGAAAGTATACCAATCTGTAACTCGGTCCATATTAAAGGCAGTCCAATCATACCAAATTGGGGTTCCTTTTAAACTGATATCAATAGGGATTGCTATTTTAACAGCATTAAAATCTTTAAAATTAGAATTCCAAACACTGTTTAACTTTGCAATAGTTTGATGTTTTTTTGATAACCAAACTTTAAATTTCTCAATGGTAAAGTGTGAAACACCACCAGAAGCCCAAGGTAATTTTTTCTTGGTAGCATCTGTATACGTAAAAAAGTGAGGTTCATTACACAACATGTATCCTAATTGAGAATACTCTTTTCCTGCCATTTCTGGCACAACATTCCCTATTAATTTTGCTTGTAATTCTCTAGCCCCAGGATTATCTATATCATACTCTGTATAGGTATCTTCTCTCATAGAAAAATTAGGCCCATATTTTTCTTCAGCCCATTTAGGTACACTTTTATGATTCATAAAAATAAAACCTAAAGAGCCATTAGACTTCTCTTTTAAATCCGTCGAAATTCTTTTATTAATGGTTCCATCTTCTTTAGTAACATAAGTTGGCGTTAGAAAAAAGCCATCTAAATCTCCATGAAATTCGGTCAGCTCTTTCGTCTCTGGTTTCCAAGTATAATCTGCTAAAAATACAGGTCGATTCTTAAAAGACAAATGATCTTCTTCTCTTTTTACTTTTGTCCAATCTACATTTGGACTTGCTTTTCTAAAGGTTTTACCTTCAATTAAAGAGGTAATTTCTGCAATCGATTTATCTAACATTAAATTGATGTCACTTCTTTCGAATGCTGCTAAACCCGTTGCCATTTTTAATGCTTCCTTTTTAAAAGAAGGAACCAATTTAAAAAGCTTGGTGTTTTTATCTAAATTCTTTTCATCCCAATTGGCGAACTTTAAAAAGACTTCTGCGGTTCTAATGGTTGTTTTTTCCTTTAAAACATCAATATCTTTTTTAGACGCTTTTTTTACTAATGCTTCTAAAGTATTAATTTTATAAATAGCTTCTTTTTCTAAATCTTGTCCTTGTAGAGTGGCAACTGACAAAAATAATAATCCAAAAAAATGAATAATTTTCATACTTAGTTATTTAATCCTATATTATTACTAAATTTTAAATCTTTTTTAGAAACTTCATCTGCTTTTAAAATATTCTTATTGGTTCCTAAATAAGAATTGTTAGAAATTTCTACGTTCTTACAATTCATTAAATCGAACATATATGCATCCGGAAATTGTGGTTTAAAAGTTGTTGTTTGTTTAATGGTATTTCCTTTAATTGTTAACCCATCTACTCTATCTGCCCAAATGATTCTGTTGCCAAAAGTTTCAATTGTATTGTTCTCGAAAGTGATATTTCTATCATAGGTCATTGTGCGATCAAAAGTTTTTCCTAATCTTGGAGATACTTTTAAAATAGCGTGTTCAGTACCTGCATAAGCACAATCTATAAATCTATTATTTCTAATAATTACCTCTTCTACATTCCCTGATTCAAACCAATAAAAAGTTTCTCCTCTTAACATAATAGAAGACATCATTGATGATAATTCATTATCTTCAATAACAATCTTTTTAGGTGTTTTAATGATGATATTTCTTGCTCTGTGATCTCTAATTACATTGTTTCGCATGGTAAATGTAGGATTCCACGTTTTATTTTCTAAAAGATCTCCTACTTTTAAATCTGAAGGAATTTCATTTTTAAACGTTAAATCGGTATAATAATCATTAAGAACTCTTACAGAAGTTACCGTGTTTGTTTCTGCTCTTTGCGGATTTGGTTGTTTTATAAACCAAACCTCATCATTAGCTCCTGCAAACTCAAAGCCCATTTGTTGGTCATGCATTAAAGCGATTCTAATCGTTTTATTATCTAAAATTTCTTTCACAGCAACATAAGTTCCGTGTACATTTGTACCATCGTCATACATCCCTTCTAAACGGCAACCTTCTATTAAAATATCTCCTTTACAGTTTGCAAAATGTGTTGCATCTGCAACAATAGACATTACTCTATCAGAGCCTTCTCTAACATAAATTCCTGAATTTAAAATTTCAATATCTTCAGATCTTTCAAACAAAAACCCCATACCTAAAGCATGATGAATAATAACATTGTTAAACTTTATATCTTTAGAATTTTTGGTTAAAAAAGCGGGTGCATATCTATTATTTTTTTTATCTCCTTTAGATTGTAAAACGGAACCCATTCTTGGATAATGTTTTAAATTTTTGTTATAGAAACGTAAAATTCCATTCGGTCTTTTTTCTACAAAATTAGACTCTAAGCTTGCGTCCCAAGCGCCATAATCTACCGCTTTTGTTTCTTTATTATGTGGTAAAGAGCTCCCTAAAGAAGTAAAGTTAAAATGATTAATTCCTGGAAATTCAATTCTACCTTTACTAAGTTTCCAAGAGAATCCTTTAGTATATGGCTTTAACTCATACCATTGTTCTTTTTCATTTACTGCTGTAACATCACCTTGAAAAGAAAAGGGAATGTCCCAATCGATCGTTACATTTTTAACATCAACTTTATGTAATCCATCAAAAACAAATGGTAAAGTCTGACCTCTAAAAATAAATTCTGAATTATTACCTTCTATTTCTACAGAATTAAATCCTTCAAAATTGAAAATTATTTTTTTAAAACCATTTCCGTGGTTTGTAATATACATGAATTTACCAACGGCATAATCGGTTTTAAAAAAGTAATTTCCTTTTTCAAATACTAATTTTATGTCTTTAGTTTTTGCTCCTTCAATAGCTTCTCTTACTACCAAAGTCATATCTCCTTCGGCATGTTTTATGTTGATAATTTCTGTAGCGTTACAACCAATTGTAATTATAAAAATTAAAATGGTAATGCCTTTTAATACTGTATTTTTCATGTATTTATTTTATAAATTAACTCCAGACCCTTGTAAAGATGCATCATGCCCCCACATAATCATCCATGGATCTGAAGTATCTTTCTGAAATTTTTTCAACTTAATTTTCATAGATTCTAAAGTTTTTTCGAATTCCTTATTTGTTGCTAAATTATTTAACTCATCTGGGTCTTTCTCTAAATCGTACAATTCAAACTCGGGTCTAAAAAGAAAATCTTGTACTTTTCTTGGTCCAAAATTTTCAATATCATTTCTGTAAATACTTTGCCAAGTAGAAGATGCCCATAAATCAGACGCGAAAGGATATTCTAATCGCCAAGCAATATTCCAAATTAATTTGTAATTTTTATTTCTTACCACTCTCATTGGGTAATACATGGTTATTTCATGAAATGTGTGCGATGCATACACTTCATCCCAACCTTTTGGATTTGTTTTTTCTAAAATTGAATTGAATGACTTACCATGAAAATCTTCTTTCTTGTAATCAATTTTTGCCATATCTAAAATAGTCGGCGTTAAATCTACCCAAGAAATCATGGCATTGTTTGTTGCCCCTTTTATATTTTTTAATGGATCTTTAATAATACATGGTAACTTAATACCTGGCTCATAAACTGTTGTTTTTGCTCCTGGAAAAGCCATTCCATTATCAGAAATATAAATTACAATGGTATTGTCTGCTTTACCGGTAGCTTGTAACATTTTCATCAATTTTCCGAAACCTTGATCTATTCTAGAAATACTTTGGTAATACTGCGCAATTTCTTCTCTTGTTTGTTTTGTGTCTGGTAAAAAAGATGGTACTAGAACATCTTTTGGATTATAAATTACAGTTTCTACATCTTTATAGCCTTCTTTTTTATTTCCAAAACTATTAGGCGTATCCCATTGTTCTGGTTCAAAAGGATATCCTCTGTGAGGATCATCTGTACAGAAATATAAGAAAAATGGTTTGTCAGATTTTAATACATCTGCACAGGCATCTGCCATTTCAACGGTATTTCTAGGATCTGCTTCTAAAACCTGGTTAAAGTGATACACTTTTTCTGGAGCTACGTGGTATTTACCAATTCTTGCAGTTTCATAACCTGCTTTTTCCATAATGATTGGCAAAGAGGTTTCCGTATCATAGGTACTAAAATGATGGTAATCGTGCACATGCCCATAAGAACCTGTGGCGTGACCAAATTTCCCTGATAAAATTACAGATCTACTTGCGGCACAACTTGCACTAGTACAATAGGCGTTTGTAAACTTTACGCCTTCTGCTGCTAATTGATCTAAATTGGGTGTTTTAATCACTGGATTTCCATACGCACCAATGGCATCTGTTCCATGATCATCGGCAACAAATAAAATAATGTTTGGTTGGTTGCTCTTTGTAACCTGAGCTACTTCTTTTTGTTTGTCTGAACAACCAACAATGGTTATTGCAATCATTACAAATAGTAATTTTGGTAGGTATGATTTCATTTTTATATGAATATTAAATTTATTTTAGATAATTTAAAATCTTAAAGGTTTCTCTTTTTTAACCTTGTTAATTTATGTTCTTTGCATTAGCTAACAAGATTTTAGAAGCCTTGCAGAAACACAACTATTTTAGTTAATTATTATTTTTTATCAGAAATTCATCACCTGCCAAAACCTTCACAAGGTATATTTCTGAAGGTAATTTTGCTAACTCTATTTTAACACAACCAAAAGAAAAATTACCCAAAGGTATTGTTAAAGTTCCTCCTACAACGTATAAAAATTAGCATCGTTATCTGTTTATAACCACAAAGAGTATTGCACAAATTGGTATAATTATCATCATTTTAAAAAACAGACCCTCTTCTTTTGAGTACTCCATTATGCTTATGTAAAGTTCATAAGGATTACTGTTCTCTTTGTTTTTGCTGATACATTTCTTGTATCTGTCAATAATTTCTTTCTACAACGCTTCAATTAACTCTACATCTATAAATCGAAAACTCCCTAGAGGAATATTTATTTTTGTCTGTGAATTTTCTACCTTAAATTCTTCTTTACTCAAAACATCTGTCAACTTTTTTATTTTGATGTGATTAAAATTCACAATTGCTGTACTTTGTTCTGGATTGATATATCCGTTATCTAAAATTGTTAATCTTAGGTGTTTTGGAGAAACTTGTGCAACTACCCAAGCCACATCACCACCAACAGTTATTGGTAACTTTTTAGCACTTTCCTTTATATCTTTTTCTATTACTTTGTAATATTCATCTGCTTTAAAAGTTTGTTTTCCGTCTGCTGAATAATAATTACGTCCATCAGTAATATATTCTTTCATGATATTTTTATACAACGGATGTAAATGATCTACCAACTTACCTCTTGGTGCATTTTTATCTGCAAAAACACCATTTTGTGGAGGTGTAATCATTACCAATCCATTTTGGTAAGGAGCCAAGAAATTTAATCTTCTTTCTTTTACACCTGCTGCATATCTAGAAAAATCCCAATCTGTAACCGGAGCAGCTGGCCAAGAACCATTTAATCTACTCATCACAAAAGGATTGTTTTTCTCAAATTCTTCATCATAAAAAACATTCCATTTTACGTTAGATCCATCATCTAAAAAATGATGATCGGGTGCTTTCATACTTACATGAACGGGAGAAAAACTTAAAATCTCGTTTCTCTTTGGCACATACAAAGCTCCTTTTGCAATCAACTCCCAATAGACACTTAAATAATCTTGATCTACGGCAAAATTATTGATGAATTGCGCTCCGTTTGAGGTATGAAAAATTAACATTCTTAAAAAATGATTTGGCAATCTTTGGTAGCCTAATTGTCTTGCTCTATCAAAAGAAGTGTTATCTGGAACAGAGCGTGTTCCCCAAGAATTTACCGCGCCACTTGCCCACATTCCCGTTCTACCTGCCAAACTAAGTTCCATAGATTTGTCTGTAGTTTCTTCCATAGAAGGCACAAAAACATCTGCAAATTCGCCCGACATTAACCTTGCCCAAGGTTTTTGATAATTACTACCCAACCAAGAAACATGTTTAGACCTTAAAAATATGGTGGTATTTTTACCTTTTGCATATTCGGCTAAAGGATACGCTAAATCATTTACCAAAAAAGTTAAATTTTCTGAATGATCCTCCATCTCCGGATAAATTAAAACCGTCTTTTTTCCATTTGCTTTATCAATAATAGCTTCTGTAGTACTTAATTGAAACATATAAGGATCGTTACCATGACCTGCCCAATAAGCAATACCTGGTTCACCTTCATACCCTTTCGTAATTAAATCTATAGACTCCTTTTGTGTTAAAGTATATTTTTTTCTTCTATCTCTAGATTTTTTATATTTCTCGTTGGTCACTTTAGATCTATCCCATTTTTCTACATTTCTTAAATACATAGAATTCAAAAATATTGGAGAATCGTAGTTATTTGAAATCTTATTTTTTAAACCTAATAAATTATTTGGCACCTTTTCCGTCATAAAATAAACACGTTGCGATTTATTTTCAAAACTAGGTTTTGTGTAATTTTTTAAATCTTCTCTAATTGCCTTTGTGTTCTTTAAAATTGAAGCTATTTTTCCATTCGGTTCTAAATTCTCGAACTCTTTTTTCCAGCTTTTAACACTTGTATCAATAATATGAATTTCGCTACCTCCACTTTGTGCA
>NZ_CP074436.1:0-17500 GCF_016858305.2 Polaribacter sp. Q13 | reverse complement strand
CTGTCTTTCCAAACAGTTCTAATTCACTTATCTTCGAATATCGTGGCCCTACAACCCCTATTTTGCCGTAACAAAATAGGTTTGGGCTAATCCGCGTTCGCTCGCCACTACTAACGGAATCACTATTGTTTTCTCTTCCTCCGGTTACTTAGATGTTTCAGTTCACCGGGTTTACTCCTCTTACGAGGTGACATGTCTTCAACATGCCGGGTTGCCCCATTCGGAAATCTACGGATTAAAAGGTATGTGCCCCTCCCCGTAGCTTATCGCAGCTTATCACGTCCTTCATCGTCTCTGAGAGCCTAGGCATCCGCCATACGCCCTTACTTAACTTATTGTACTTTTTGCTACAGTGTGTTGCCACACTATAATGAACTCTTTTATATTTTTATAAAAAAATTATTTGATTAGATATTACTCTAATCGTTCTCTATCTATTTGATTCTTACGATATCATTTTACCAATATGTCAATGAACTTGTGGCGAATCGCCACTGATAATTAAATCAGTAACAACTATAAGCCGTTGTGGAGAATATCGGAGTCGAACCGATGACCTCTTGCGTGCAAGGCAAGCGCTCTAGCCAGCTGAGCTAATCCCCCATTATGAAATTCAGAATAAATTCTAAATTATGAATGTAGAATCCTCTTACTTCCAGAATTTCCTTAGTACTTTTGCTTATTTGTAGTCCCGGGCAGACTCGAACTGCCGACCTCTACATTATCAGTGTAGCGCTCTAACCAGCTGAGCTACGAGACTATAATAGCTTAAAATACTTATATTATAAAATTAACAGCAAAGAGTAAAAATGACCTTTTTTTGTAACTCACCATCTTTCTCTAGAAAGGAGGTGTTCCAGCCGCACCTTCCGGTACGGCTACCTTGTTACGACTTAGCCCTAGTTACCAGTTTTACCCTAGGCGGCTCCTCACGGTGACCGACTTCAGGCACTCCCAGCTTCCATGGCTTGACGGGCGGTGTGTACAAGGCCCGGGAACGTATTCACCGGATCATGGCTGATATCCGATTACTAGCGATTCCAGCTTCACGGAGTCGAGTTGCAGACTCCGATCCGAACTGTGATATGGTTTATAGATTCGCTCTCTGTTGCCAGATGGCTGCTCATTGTCCATACCATTGTAGCACGTGTGTGGCCCAGGACGTAAGGGCCGTGATGATTTGACGTCATCCCCACCTTCCTCACTACTTGCGTAGGCAGTCTCGTTAGAGTCCCCAACTTTACTTGCTGGCAACTAACGACAGGGGTTGCGCTCGTTATAGGACTTAACCTGACACCTCACGGCACGAGCTGACGACAACCATGCAGCACCTTGTAATATGCCCGAAGGAAAAACTATCTCTAGTCCTGTCATACTACATTTAAGCCCTGGTAAGGTTCCTCGCGTATCATCGAATTAAACCACATGCTCCACCGCTTGTGCGGGCCCCCGTCAATTCCTTTGAGTTTCAGTCTTGCGACCGTACTCCCCAGGTGGGATACTTATCACTTTCGCTTAGTCACTGAGCATACACCCAACAACTAGTATCCATCGTTTACGGCGTGGACTACCAGGGTATCTAATCCTGTTCGCTCCCCACGCTTTCGTCCCTCAGCGTCAGTACATTCGTAGTAGACTGCCTTCGCAATCGGTATTCTGTGTAATATCTATGCATTTCACCGCTACACTACACATTCTATCTACTTCCAAATGACTCAAGTCAACCAGTATCAAAGGCAGTTCCATAGTTGAGCTATGGGATTTCACCTCTGACTTAATTGACCGCCTGCGGACCCTTTAAACCCAATGATTCCGGATAACGCTCGGACCCTCCGTATTACCGCGGCTGCTGGCACGGAGTTAGCCGGTCCTTATTCTTACAGTACCGTCAAGCTGGTATACATACCAGTGTTTCTTCCTGTATAAAAGCAGTTTACAACCCATAGGGCAGTCTTCCTGCACGCGGCATGGCTGGGTCAGAGTTGCCTCCATTGCCCAATATTCCTCACTGCTGCCTCCCGTAGGAGTCTGGTCCGTGTCTCAGTACCAGTGTGGGGGATCTCCCTCTCAGGACCCCTACCTATCGATGTCATGGTAAGCCGTTACCTTACCATCTAACTAATAGGACGCATAGCCATCTTTTACCAATAAATCTTTAATTAAATCCCGATGCCGGAACTCAATACTATGGAGCATTAATCTTCATTTCTAAAGGCTATTCTCCAGTAAAAGGTAGGTTCTATACGCGTTACGCACCCGTGCGCCGGTCGTCATCTGTGCAAGCACAATGTTACCCCTCGACTTGCATGTGTTAAGCCTGCCGCTAGCGTTCATCCTGAGCCAGGATCAAACTCTTCATTGTATATTTTAAATATTTTAATGAATAAGTTTCAAAAGAATTTACATTAAATTAATAATGTGGTTATTCTACTCTTTAATTACGCTGTCAATTTCAATATTTTCAATGAACTTTTAGGCTTCGCACTCATGTTTTCAAACACTCGTTATAAATCCTAACTTGTAGAAATGTTAGACTCGAACTAACTGATAATCTTTAACTATCATTCCAAACTTTCTCTGATCGTTTTTGCTGTATTCCTTAGCGGCTGCAAACATACAAACTATTTCTAATCTGACAATAAAAAAAAGAAACTTTTTTTTATTTGTTTTTTAACCTTAAAAAACCTGAACGTTTTGCCGAAAATTTCGGACTGCAAACATACAACTCTTTTTAATTATAATCCTAAGGAAATTGTTATTTTATTTTTAAATAAAATTTTGACACTCTACTTAGTTAAACTACTAATCCTTAATCTAATTACAACTCCTCAATGAACGTTGCTAACTTTCTGATATTCCTGTTAGCGGGTGCAAACTTACAACTCATTTTTATTCTGACAACTATTTTTTTACCTTTATTTTGGTTTAATTTTACATAAGGTTTTAAGAGGCTTGTTTTTAATGGTTTATAACTGAAGTTTTTTTGAGGTTGTTTTAAAGTTATTTTTCGGGTTTTAGGTTTTGGGGTAGTTTTGGAAGTGGATGATTGTTTTAAACACATAGAAAACAGAAATTGGATAGATGCCGGGTTTTAATGGAAATAAGTCGGTTGGGGATTGTTTTCTTTAGTGATTCTGCTGCTGCTCTTGCGTGTTTTGTCTTTGAAAGGCTCTTCGCTTGTTCTGAAAACTCCTCTTTTTTTGGTATAACGGTGTTTTATTTTGAATCTTTTGAGTTAAAATGAGACCTCACCAGTTACTTGAATTATAAATTTTGGCATAAACGATCTTCTTAAAGGTATAAATATCCTCTTATATATAATGTAGCGTGATTGGAAATATACTTAAACTGTAAAAGGTTTTAACTGAAATTAGATACAGACGAGTTGAAATTTTCTTATTACCATATAGAAACATAGTCACCATAAGTTTTATGAGATTATAAATTAAGGAGATAAAATTGAGCAACAGATTGCTTCGTGCCTCGCAATGACTCTCGATTACGCGTTAAATATCTATAATAGAACGAACCAAGTACTATTTTGTTTGTTCTGCCTCTTCTATAATTATTTCGTTGTCGTTTATTACAATAAAAAACTCCGTGTTAGGGATTGAAACGGCATCCTTTTTATGGTGGTATTGAAGCGGTAGCGAAAATAATACCTTAAAAAGATATAGTGCAAAGCCCGACCGCGCCTTTTTTGGCGTGGGAACACCCAATAAAATTAATCCTTTTTCTTACGGTTTTTCTTCTTTCTCATCTTTGAAAACATCAATTTGTATTCTTCTACATTGATTGCTGCCTTTTTTTCTGCTATAATTTTAGAAAAATCGAAATTTAACTTTGTAGATTGAGGTTTGAGTTTTCCGTCTTGAAATGCTCGTTGCAGGACATCTTCTATTAAATAATCTTCGTTTTCTGCTTCTGGATGGTATTCCATTTTTAGCGAAAGACTAAAAACATTTGCTGTTGTATTGTACCAAAAGGCTTTCCAACCGCTTCTTAACACTTTAATATTTTCAAATGCCGTTTTACCTGTTTGACGGTGAATTAACTTGATAAGAATTCGCCCCTCTGTGGTGGTCATCTTTTTAATTTGATCTGTAAACTCGCCTTCTATATATTTTTGAACTAAGCGCGTATACTTTCTTCGTTTACTTTTAGACTTTATTTTTTCTAGCCTAATATTTAAAGAATCTAACCTTTGTGACGCCAGTTGAGCATAAGGGTATGCTCTGAATACTTTTTTACGGAACCATAAATAGTACCGAATATCATTTCTAGATTTAAATTTGTTTTTTGGGAACAACGTAAATTCATTGAGGTTTACAACTAAGGTGTCTCCTGGTTTTACAAAAACATAGTCGTCTACATTAATAGGCAACGAATCTGCTTCCTTTTTTTGAGAAAAAGAAACCATGGAAATTAGTAGTATATATATGTATAAGAGTTTTTTCAAATTTTAATTAATTTACCACATAGCAGCAGTAGGAAACCTTGTTTGTTCGTTATTCGCTGTTCGTTATTAAGCTTAATTAGAGACTAAGTTATTTTTTAACTAATTTTATTTATAAAATCTTCTTCTGAAATAATTTTAATTCCTAAATCTTGTGCTTTTGTTAGTTTTGAAGGTCCCATATTATCACCAGCAACAATAAAATTTGTCTTTTTAGAAATGGATGAACTTACTTTACCTCCATTATCTTCTATTGCTTTTTTGAGTTCGTTTCTACTCATTTGATGAAAAACGCCTGAAACGACAAATATTTGTCCTTGTAATAGTTCCGTTTGATTTTCTAAGCTTTCTGCAGAAACTTCTAATTGTAGTCCAGATGCTTTTAACCGATTTATTAATTGTATGTTTCCTAAATCTGATGAAAAATCGAGAATACTTTGTGCTATTCTATCTCCAATTTCATCTACAGAAATTAATGTTTCGAAATCTGCGGACATTAAATTGTCTATAGATTTAAAATGTTTTGCTAATTTTTTAGCGACCGTTTCACCTACAAAACGGATTCCGAGTGCAAATAATACTTTTTCGAACGGAATTTCTTTTGATTTTATGATTCCGTCAATCATATTTTGCGCAGATTTTTCTGCCATTCGTTCTAACGGAATGACTTGTTCTACCGTTAAATCGTATAAATCTGCATAATTTTGAATGAGTCCTTCTTTACGCAACAAATCTACCGTTTCACCTCCTAAACCATCAATATCCATGGCTTTTCTAGAAATGAAATGCTGAATTCTTCCTGTAATTTGTGGCGCACATCCAAATTCATTAGGACAATAATGTTTGGCATCTCCTTCTGTTCTTACTAACTCTGTATTACATTCTGGGCAATGTGTTGCGTATATTGTTGGTTTTGAATCTGCTGGACGTTTTGTAAAATCTACCGCAATAATTTTAGGAATAATCTCGCCTCCTTTTTCTACAAAAACAGTGTCTCCTACTCTAATATCTAGTTTTGCTATTTGATCTGCATTGTGCAATGACGCTCTTTTTACCGTTGTACCTGCTAATTGAACTGGTTCTAAATTTGCAACTGGAGTTATTGCGCCTGTTCTGCCGACTTGATAGGTAATTTCATTTAAAATAGTTGAAACTTGTTCTGCTTTAAATTTATATGCAATTGCCCATCTTGGTGCTTTTGCTGTATACCCTAACTCTTCTTGTTGATGTAAATTGTTTACTTTAACAACAATTCCGTCTGTTTCATAAGGTAAATTGTGACGTTTTGCATCCCAATTAGTAATAAAATCAAAAACTTCATCAATAGATTTTACCAAAGTAATGGTTTCTGGAACCTTAAAACCAACTTTTCTCGCGTTTTCTAAACTTTCGAAATGCGTTTTATATTTACGTTCTTCCGTAACCACTTGATATAATAAACAATCTAAAGGTCTTCTTGCAACCTCTGCACTGTCTTGTAGTTTTAAACTTCCGCTTGCGGTATTTCTTGGGTTTCTATATTCATCTTCTCCGTTTTCTACACGCTCTTCATTCATTTTATTAAAACCATCAATTGGTAAAATGATTTCTCCACGCATTTCGAAATTACGGACAAAGTCGGATTTTATATTCAAAGGAATTGATCTTATAGTACGAATATTATTAGTTACTTCATCTCCTTGAAAACCATCGCCACGGGTTACTGCTTTTATAAATTTTCCGTTTATATAGGTTAAGTTGATAGAGGCTCCATCGAATTTTAATTCACAAGTATATTCTACCTCTGTGGTTCCTAAAACTTTTTGCACTCTTTCTTCCCAATCTACTAAATCTTCTTTAGAATAAGAATTACTTAAAGAATACATTCTATTTTTATGAGTAACCGTTTCAAAGTTTTTTGTAACCGTACCTCCTACTCTTTGTGTTGGAGAATTTGCATCGAAAAACTCAGGATTTTCTGTTTCTAATTTTTCTAATTCTTTTAATTTAATATCGAACTCGTAATCTGAAATTGAGGCATTATCTAATACATAATAGTTATAATTATGTATATTTAATTCGTCTCGAAGAGCTTCTATTTTTTGTTGATTTGTCATTCTTAAATAAAAAATTAATCTTGTTTTTTTCCTGTTAATACATTTACTCCATTAGGAAAAGGATTTCCAGAAGAACGCCTAAATGAAACTATTTGACCTACATGCCAAATAGCATCTGCAATTGGCCCGTTTATTACACACCAAAAAGAAAGTTCTTTATTAGGAAACAATATTTTAAATTGAGCAACATCTTTACTTTCTCTAAAAATTGTACTTGCTTGTAATAAATTTTCTAATGTTTTTTTCCTTTTCTCTCCAAAAGACCTAATTGGTTCTATATCTCCGTTTACTTTTAATAATGCGGCATTTATAATTCTTATTGATAAATTATAAATATGATCTAAAGTTTCTTCTACTGTTCTTGCTTCTGAATTTGGTTGAAAAATCAAATCTTTTTCTGATAAACCTTCTGTAGCCCAATAATATCTAAATCCTAAACCATCTATCATTCTACTTGCGGTAGCACCTGCAGTATATTCTATTGCGGGTTTTGGTATTTGGAAATAAGGAAGATTTTCTTTAAAAATCATTATAAAAAAAGAATTAATTTGGCTTGTAAAAATAGTAAAAAGTATTGGTTACAAAGGTTTGTTTTTTCAAAAAATAAGGAATCCTAATCGTTGTAATTATCTCTGTTTAATTCCTTAGAAACCACTATCCTTTTCTATTAAAAAAATCATAAAATTGCCGTATAAACTTGTATTTAATTTGAATAATATGTAATTTAGATGGACATTCAAAAATGAATTAAAAAAATGAAATACGCTATTAAAATACACAAAATTTCTACAGTAGATGACCTAGAGAACTCTTGGAGTATTGACGATTACAAAGAACTTTTGGTACGTTTTGATTTTGCAAATAATGATGTAAACGAAATTAAAGAATTAAGAGAATTGCTTTTTATGGCAATTTCTGATAGAGATGCTAGTGAAGCCGCTGCCATTGTGTTAGATTATAAATTGTCTGATGTTTTAAATGAAGGACAAATAGATTCTCTTTCTTATGAAATGTTGGTTGATAAAATTTCTGAAGAATACCCAAAAATTGAATTGCACAAAACGCTGTTTATAATCAATCAGCTTTTGTATAAAGCTTTTAACGGAAAGTTTCCGAATACAAAAGCAACTATTGTAGATTTTGAAATAACACCAGCAAGAAATGCTGAAACGAATATTACTAAAGAAATTGTGTTGAAATGTTTTGCTCAAAACTTAGATAGTCATAACGTAATTAAAAGGTTATTTGCAGATCAATTAAATGCAGAAGAAGCTTTTGTAGAAGCAAATGATATTATTTGGTATTTAGAAAAAAAAGAAAATAACTACAGATTGACTACTTCTGAATATTTTATGAGTAAAGATGAGTTTATAAATGAAGAATTTGAAGCTGTAATTGATTTCTTTGAGGAAGCGTAAACTGGCTATATCTTTTTTATTTTATAGTTACATAGAACACCTTAAAAAATTTACCCACAGATTACAGAGATTTACACTAATTTTTCTGTTTGTATTTATTTAAGTTGTTTTAAACCAAATAAAGATCAAAATTAATTTAAAATTAAACCCAAAACATAAACTACTGTTTTGGGTTTCTTTTTAGCCGTTATTTCCTTTTGTTCTTTGCTTTTTTTCTGTTTTCTTTTTTTAAAACCTTTAAATATTTATTATGAGCTTTTGCTGTTTTTAGATCTAACACTCCTGTAATGTCTACATCAAAATCTTTTTCTTTTAATAGTTTTTGATATTCTTGAAAGAGATGTTCTTTTTCTGCATCGATTGTTAGATTTCTTGCTTCATGACATTCTAATTCTACCCACAGTTTCTTTTTATTTACAGGTTTTGTATAGTTAAAATCTTGCGAAGAACATCTTATATAACATTTGCCCGGTTTTGGGTTTTTAGGTAAATCTGAACTTTGTGCAAAAATAAGACTTGGTAAAAAAAGGAAGAAGAAAATAATATTTTTCATGATTGTTTTTATTTCAAAAATAAGAAAAAGAAAACTTATATAACTTTTAATATGTTTTTGCTTACTAAATTAAGTAAACTAAACATTTACTCTTAATTACTAAAGAAATTAAACTTGTTTAGCCCTGATTGAACGATTTGTTTGAGCTCTTTTTTATTCCTTTTTAGGATAAAAAAAGCGAGTAGTGAAAGCAGGAAATAGCTTCTAATAAAACAAAAACCGAATCAAATAAATGATTCGGTTTTTACTTAAAAATTTTATAATCTCTTATCTAAAAGCATAACGCTCTTTTACTCCATCTAAATTAATAACTTCTAAATAAATAGGGGCTCCTGCTCCGAAAGTAGCATCTATTTCTTTTACAGCTTCACTAGCATTTAAAATTGGTTTCTTATTAATTTCTGTAATAATATATCCTTCTTTTACACCATAATAAATAAGATTTTTATTTTGATTGGTTACAATTCTAGCTCCACCAGAAATATCGAATTTCTTCATTTCTTTTTTAGAGATATCTTTTAAAACGACTCCTAATTTTCTAGAAACATACGCATCTTTTTTGCTTAATTTTACGCTTTTAATTAACTCCGATCCATCTCTATCTACAGTAATATTTACTAAATCTCCAGGTCTTTTTGCAGTTAATTGACCTCTTAATTCTGAGAATTTAGAAATCTTTACGTCGTTTACTTTTTTAATAACATCTCCAGATTTTAAGCCCCCTTTTTCTGCACCACCATCATTACTTACTCCGGCAATTTTAACACCATCTATATCTTCTTCACTTTGATCTATGTTTATGCCTAAAATAGCTTCTTGTACAGACCCAAATTCTAATAAATCATCGATTACCTTTTTGGCAATATTAGATGGAACTGCAAAAGAATACCCAATAAAAGAACCGGTTTTAGAGGTAATTGCTGTATTAATTCCAACCAACTCACCACGAGTGTTTACCAATGCTCCTCCACTATTTCCTGGATTTACCGCTGCATCTGTTTGAATAAAAGAATCTATAGAAGAATTCCCTTCTAAATCTCTACCCTTTGCACTAACTATACCTGCTGTTACGGTAGATGTTAAGTTGTAAGGATTACCAACTGCCAAAACCCATTCTCCTATTTTTATATTGTCTGAATTTGCAAATGGAATATAAGGTAAATCAAAATCTGCATCAATTTTTAATAAAGCAATGTCGTTCTCTTTATCTGTACCAACCAACTTTGCCTCATATTTTTGTCTGTTGTTTAAAGTAATCTCAATTTCTGATGCTCCATCAATTACATGATTGTTTGTAACAATATACCCGTCTTGCGAAATAATTACTCCACTACCTGTACCAACTTGCTCAAACTTTCTAGCTCCATTACCGTTTCCGAAGAAAATATCCATTGGATTTACCTGAGTCCTTATCGCTGTATTTTTAACGTGTACCACCGCATGTACCGTGTTTTCTGCGGCAACGGTTAAATCTACCGAACCAGAAGTTTCATTAACTTTGTTTAAAACAGGATTATAACTTGCTGTAACTGTTTTTATGGGTTGAGAAATAGATCTTTCTACAACTGCATTTTCATTAAATAGCATTTTATAACCGCCTAAAGTAATAGCGCCTCCTAAAATAGCCACTCCTAATAAACTTAAAATTTTTTTCATGATATTTATATTTAATACCTCAAAGATACAATTATAACTATTTCAAAAAATCTGTTTAACTTGATTTTAACTGACTTTAACCGCTTTTTAACAGTCCGATTTTATTCTTTAAATACCTATATTTGTACTAATGAATTTAGACTTTTATAAATACCAAGGAACCGGAAATGATTTTGTTATGATTGATAACAGAGCTCTAATTTTTCCGAAAGAAAACGTAGCCATTATATCTAAACTTTGTGATAGACATTTTGGAGTTGGAGCTGACGGAGTTATCTTAATTGAAAATGACGCAGAATTCGATTTTAGAATGATTTATTTTAATGCTGACGGAAGTGAGACTTTTTGTGGAAACGGAGGACGATGTGCCGTGGCTTTTGCCAAATATTTAGAAATCATCAACCTAAAAACAAGTTTTATTGCTGTTGATGGTCCGCATTTAGCTGAAATTGATACTGGAATTGTTTCTTTAAAAATGATAGATGTTGATAAAATTACTGTAAAAGAAAACTCAGTATTCGCTTATACAGGCACACAACATCATGTAGAATTAGTGGAAGATTTAGATCATTTTCCTGTTTTTGAAAAAGGAAAAGAAATAAGATACTCGTATAATGATCCTGGAAGTAATGTGAATTTTGTTCAACAAATAAACCCCTCTACTTTTAGAGTAAGAACTTATGAAAAAGGTGTGGAAGACGAAACTTTGGCTTGCGGAACCGGAGTTACAGCTGTTGCTATTGCCATGCATAAAACGGGCAAAACAACTAGCAATTTAATTTCTTTACCTGTTGAAGGTGGAAATTTAGAGGTTTCTTTTTCTGAAGAAAATGGCATTTATACCAATGTGTATTTAAAAGGCCCAGCGACTTTTGTTTTTAAAGGGGAGATTTCTTTTTAAATGTATAATTAGATTGAATTATTTCGAAAAGATTCACAGAGAAAACGCCGAGATACACAAAGATTAAAAACGCTATTCTTATATATTGAAAACATAATCAATTTGTGTATAGTGGATTTTAATACTAAATGAATGCACTAAGTAAAATTAGAATTTTTGTTTACTCATTATAGAGTCTTCTTTACACAGGGATGATAAACTGGATATATAAAATATGATGTATTTCTATCCAAATATTTATTTTAAGTAAACGGCCTTTTAGATAAAAAATCATGAAATTAACCGGTAAAAAAATAACCTTACGTGCTCTAGAACCCGAAGATTTAGATTTTCTATATCAGATAGAAAACAACGAGTCTTTTTGGGAAATAAGCCATACGCAAACTCCTTTTTCTAAATTTATATTGAAGCAATATTTAGAAAATGCACATTTAGATATCTACGAAGCAAAACAGTTACGCTTACTAATTGAAGATACTTCTACCAAAAGCCAAGTAGGAATGATTGATTTGTTTGATTACAATCCGATGCATAAAAGAGCTGGAATTGGAATTTTAATTCACCCAAAATTTCAAAAACAAGGATTAGCTACAGAAGCTTTATCTCTTTTAATTCAATATGCTTTTTCTTATTTAAATGTACATCAACTGTATGCAAACATTACTGCTGATAATTCTAAAAGCTTATCACTGTTTAAAAAACATAACTTCCAAAAAGTTGGTATTAAAAAAGATTGGATATTATCCGAAGGAAAATTTAAAGATGAAGTTTTATTTCAGTTGATAAAAGACTAATTTTGCAATTCTAAAAAAAAATCAAAATACCTTGAGTAAAAAATTTATATACGCCGTTATAGCTACTGTTATTTTTATTGGTGCATTTATTGTATACCAATACTATCAAAAAATATTTGGAAAATCTATTACAGAAGATACCGTACTTTATGTAAAATCTTCGGATAGTTTAATGGATGTAAAAGATAAAGTAGCAGCGTTTTCTAAAAGCACCAGCACTTTTCTATTAGTAGCCGCTAAGAAAAATTTTTCTACTCCAAAACCTGGTAGATATGTTTTAAACAAAGGGATGTCTAATAACGATCTTGTTAATTTATTAAGAAGTGGTAATCAAACTCCTGTAAAACTATCTTTTAACAATCAAGATACTTTAGAAAAACTGGCAGGTAGAATTGCAGAACAATTAGAGGCAGATTCACTTTCTCTCTTAAAATCTTTTAAAGACAAAGATTTCTTGTCTAAAAATAACTTGACAGAAAAATCTGTTTTACAAATCTTTATTCCTAATAGTCATCAATTTTATTGGACTACTTCCCCAGATAATTTTAGAAATAAAATTTTTAGAGAATACAATCGTTTTTGGAATGAAAGCAGGTTGCAAAAAGCAAAAGCTTTAGATTTAACCAAAGAAGAAGTGATTACTTTGGCTTCTATAGTACAAAAAGAAACTGCTAAAAAAGTTGAAAGACCTATTGTGGCAGGTTTGTATTTAAATAGGTTAAAAAAAGGGTGGCCTTTACAAGCAGATCCCACAATTATCTATTGTGTTAAAGAAAAAAAAGGACAAGATTATGTAGTTAAAAGAGTCTTAACTGCAGATTTAGAAATAAACTCTCCTTATAATACCTATAAAAACAAAGGCTTACCACCAACGCTAATTTCAATGCCAGACATTTCTGCTATTGATGGTGTTTTAAATGCAGAAAAACACAACTATTTTTATATGTGTGCAAATGTAGATAAATTAGGATACCATACTTTTGCTAAAACACTTTCACAACACAATAGAAATGCTGCTAAATATCATCAATGGATGAACAAACAAAGGGTTAATAGATAGTTTTATAAGTTAGCAGTAAACAGTAGCTATTTTCAATCCTTACTGTTGTAAAATACAACGCTATATATTTTTAAAATGATACAATTGAAAGTAAATAAATTAGTTATTTTTTCTATCTTTTTTCTATTAACGGTTTTCTCTCATGCTCAAAACGCTGCATTTTATAAAAAATCGGATACTTTAAATACCAAAAGAAGAAATGCCATTATAGTTGCCGAAAGTGTATTGGCTGGAGGCGCTTTAATTTCTTTAAACCAACTTTGGTACAAAGATTATCCGCGTTCTAGTTTTCATTTAAAGAATGACAATAATGATTGGAAACAAATGGATAAGGTTGGTCATTTAATGACTTCATACTATGTTGGTAAAATAGGAATGGAAGCTTTAGACTGGGCAGGAGTTTCTAAAAAAAATCAATTAATATACGGAGCAACCTCTGGTTTTGCTTTTTTAACTGCCGTAGAAGTTTTAGATGGGTTTTCTGAAGAATGGGGAGCATCACCAGGAGATATTCTTGCAAATGCAACAGGAACCGGTTTGTTAATTGGACAAGAATTACTTTGGGGAGAACAACGAATCACTGTAAAATACTCCTTTCATCAAACAGAATTTGCTAAACAAAGACCAAATACCTTGGGTGAAAATTATTTACAACAAGCTTTAAAAGATTATAACGGACAAACTTATTGGCTTTCTGCTAATATTTGGTCTTTTAATAAGAAAAGCTCGTTTCCTAAATGGTTAAATGTTGCTTTGGGTTATGGCGCAGAAGAAATGCTTTATGGACATACAAACGCATCAGACGCAACGCCATACAATCCTTACCGACAATTCTACCTAAGTTTAGACTTAGATTTAACAAAAATCCGTACAAATTCGGAATTCTTAAAATCCGTCTTCTCTGTTGTAAACTTCATAAAAATACCTGCTCCAACACTTGAAATTAACACCAAAGGAAGAATAAAATTTCATTATCTGTATTTTTAATAAATTTTAACATATTGATAATCAGTATAATTAATATTTGGTTATACATTTGCACCCGCAAAACAGAAATATTTATATTATCAAAAAGTTTTTATTTTTAAGTATCGTATTTTTAGGATTTATCAACGCAACTTCTATTGATAAAAAAATAGGTACTCATAACAAAATTACTTTCCCCAAATTTATAGATTATAACATTCCTTATTTACAAAAAGACTTTGTTGGTTTTAAAGAAGCCTTAGCTTTTAAGGAGTCTCAAGGAAAATATACTATTGTAAATTCATTAGGATATTTAGGAAAGTATCAATTTGGTAGAACTACTTTACACCGATTTAAAATTTACAACACACAAGATTTTTTAAAAAACCCAGAATTACAGGAAAAAGCATTTATAGCTTTATGCAAAGTAAATAAATGGATTTTAAGAAAAGACATTGCACGTTCTGTTGGTAAAACCATAAACGGAATTAGAATAACAGAATCAGGTATCTTAGCTGCAGCTCATTTAAGCGGTGCAGGTAACGTAAAAAAATTCTTACGTAGTAATGGAGTCGAAGGGTTTACAGATGCTTATGGAGCTTCTATAAAATCTTATTTAAAAAACTTTGGTGGTTATAATGTTTCTGTTATTAAAGCAGACAAATATGCTACCGTTTAAACCTAGTATCTAAAATACACTTTGTAGTTTTAAATATAAAAAAGGCTTTATTTATCTTTTATAAGAATAAATAAAGCCTTTTTACATGTCTTAATTTAACAAAAACCATAAAAGAATAATTGCTACTTATGAATGATAAAAATAGCTGGTTTTTTGTGTAAATCTGGTTGTTGATGTTTCCAATCTTTTATCATCATCGTTTTAATATATTCTGAAGGCAAAGTAATATCTGCCGCGATACATAAATTTGTAGTAGGTGATAAAGCTGCTTTTAAATCTGTAAACATTTTTTCGTTTCGATAAGGTGTCTCAATAAAAATTTGCGATTGATTCTTATCGTGCGAAAGTTTTTCTAGATCTTTTATCGTTTTTTTTCTTTCGGATTTATCAATAGGTAAATAGCCATTAAAAGCAAAATTTTGTCCGTTCATTCCGGAACTCATCATTGCCATGATAATTGAAGATGGACCAACCAAAGGAATTACTCTAATATTGTTTTCATGTGCTAACTTAACAATACTTGCTCCTGGATCTGCAATTGCAGGCACTCCGGCTTCAGACAATAAACCTACATTTACGCCTTCTTTACATACATCTAAATATCTAGAGGTTTCTAGCTCTTCTGCATACTTATCTAAAAGCATTAATTGCAGTGAAGGCTGCGATTTTTTAGGTGAAATTTTCTTGATAAATCTTCTTGCAGATTTTTCATTTTCAACAATATAATAATCAATCTGTTCAACTACTTTTTTAACTGATAAAGGCATTACTTCTAAAGGTTCAGTTTCTCCTAAAGTAGTGGGAATTAAATAGAGTTTACCAATCATTTTATATATTTTAGACACGTATTTTACGAATTTACACAAACTAAAAACGCAGAAATAATATTTTTATTTTTTTTGATATTTATTATACAGATACTCGCTGATAAAATGAACCTTTTCTTTAAGATAAATTACTTGCAATAACATCACAAGCATCATCTAACATTTTATATACGTTTTCAAAACCTTGATTTCCGCCATAATATGGATCTGGTACACTTAGGTTTTTAGCAGGATGTATTTCGTTTAAAATCATTCTTACTTTCTGTTCGTCATCATTATTTCTTACTAACGACAGTATGTTTTGATAATTACTATCATCCATCGCAAAAATAATATCAAACTCATCAAAATCTTTTACAACAAATTTTCTTGCTCTTTGTTTCGTAATGTCTATTCCGTATTTGTTAGCAACTTCAATTGAGCGTTCATCCGGAAGTTTACCGATATGATATGCTGCAGTTCCAGCAGAATCTACAAAAACAGAATCAGAATTAACTTTAGATTTTAAGATTCCTTCCGCTAAAGGAGAACGACATATATTTCCCAAACAAACCATCAATATTTTATGCATGAAAGTAATTTTTGTTAAAAATAAGAAACAATTACGCTCTTAAAAAATTTAAGAGCGTAAAATTAAATATGAATAAGTACTTTGAAGTTTTCTTTTTAAAAAGTTAACTTTTTAGTTAAATCGTCTACGTACTTTTTAAATTGCTTATCTGTTTCTGTTAAATTATCCACTGTTTTACAAGCATGTAATACAGTTGCATGATCTCTTTGCCCAATTTGATTACCAATACTTGCTAAAGAAGTTTTTGTTAATCTTTTGGCAAAAAACATAGCTAACTGACGCGCTTGTACAATATGACGTTTACGTGTTTTAGATTGTAAGGTTGCCACATCCATATCAAAATATTTAGAAACTTCTTTCTGAATATAATCTATAGAAACTTCCTTTTTAGTGTTTTTTACAAACTTGTCTACAATTTGTTTTGCTAATTCTACAGAAAACTCTTTTCTATTAAAAGAAGCTTGTGCAATCATAGAAATAACAACACCTTCTAACTCTCTTACGTTAGATTTTATATTTTTAGCAATATATTCTACAATATCTTCTGGCATTTCTACACCATCTCTATACAATTTATTTTGTAAAATAGAAATTCTAGTTTCGTAATCTGGTGCTTGTAACTCCGCAGATAATCCCCATTTAAAACGAGATAATAAGCGTTGTTCTATATCTTGCATGTCTACAGGTGCTTTATCCGAAGTTAAAATTACCTGTTTTCCATTTTGATGTAAATGGTTAAAAATATGGAAGAACACATCTTGTGTACCTGCTTTACCAGATAAAAACTGTACGTCGTCTATAATTAAGACATCTATCATTTGATAAAAATGAATAAAATCGTTTCTTGTATTGGATTTTACAGAATCAATAAATTGTTGTGTAAATTTTTCTGAAGATATATATAAAACTGTTTTGTCTGGATATTTATCCTTAATATCAACACCAATAGCGTGTGCTAAATGCGTTTTACCCAAACCAACACCACCATACACTAATAATGGATTAAAAGAGGTTCCTCCTGGCTTATTTGCCACTGCCATACCTGCAGAACGTGCCAATCTATTAGAATCTCCTTCTATAAAGTTTGCAAAACTATAGTTAGGGTTTAATTGAGATTCTATTTTTACTTTTTGTAATCCTGGAATTACAAACGGATTTCTTAATTCTCTTTTATTAGACTCTAAAGGAACAGTAACTCTTTGTGGTTTTAAAGGATCTCTGTTTGAACTAGGAATTTTAACAATTTGCGGTCTGTTACTGCTATAATTGTTTTCCATTTTAACATCGTAAATCAGTTTAGCATCGTTACCTAACTGTTTTACTAATGCAACACGCAATAATTTAATGTAATGCTCTTCTAACCATTCATAAAAAAATTTACTAGGAACCTGAATTGTTAACGCTTCTCCTGAAAGTTTTACCGGTTTTATTGGCTCGAACCAAGTTTTATAAGCTTGTGGTTTAATGTTGTCCTTTATAAAGGTCAAACATTCATTCCAAACTGAGTCAGCAGTTTCAATCAT